>LFRV01000064.1 GCA_001512485.1 Clostridiales bacterium DTU069
TTTCTGCATCCTTGTTATTAAGTATTATCGCTTATTTCAGAACTTCGCAATTTACTCTATTTGCCGGGCTGATCCCGATAACAATACAGCAGCCCTGCAAATTATCATCCGTTTAATATCTTAAGGACTTCTTCCAGCTTTTCTTCGGTAAATGATCCTTTAAACAATGAAATCAATGACCTAAGCGGCATTGCGGAAACCATGCTTGACATTGACATCGCTGCAATCTCTTCCGCGGAAACCGGTCCCATTACATTCTTAAAATACTGTTTCATTATCTCAAACTTGCCCGGATCGGACATAATTTCACCAAGCGTCGAATTTCTTGTATAACGTTTTTTGATATGTTCCGTCGATTTTACAGTGATCTTTTCTTTGAGAGCAATATCGGCGGAAGACCTGCCCACAAGAATTTCAAATTCTCCGCTTTCAACATGCCAGTTTCCAATCTCCGTGTCGTAGTAGGCAAAAGCCCTCTTGTCAAGCGTAATCACAACCGTTTTTTCTTCACCGGGCGCGAGTTCGACCTTTTCGAAGCCTTTCAGTTCTTTATCAGGCCTTATGACAGTGCTTTCAACATCGCGAACGTAAACCTGGACAATTTCTTTACCCTTCATATTTCCGGTGTTTTTCACTTTCACACTGATTTGAACAGTTTCATTATCCGATATTTCAGTTTTATCTATAGATATGCCGGTATATTCAAAACTCGTATAGCTAAGGCCGTATCCGAAAGGAAACAGAGGCGGGAGCCCTTTTGTATCATAATAACGGTAGCCTACAAAAATGCCTTCCCTGTACTCGACTTTTTTATTGTCCCCGGGAAAATTGAGGAAAGACGGGTTGTCGTTAAGCCGTACGGGGAATGTTTCGGCCAGCTTGCCGCACGGGTTTTTTATCCCGAACAATATATCCGCTATTGCTCCGCCTCCGGCCTGGCCTCCCAGGTAACACTCCAGTACTCCCTTTACATTATCAATCCACGGCATTTCAACAGGTGAACCATTGCACAGCACGACCACCGTATTTTTCTGGACATTTGCTACCGCTTCAATAAGTTTTCTCTGTCCGTCTGGAATACGCATGTGCTTCCTGTCGTAGCCTTCCGATTCATAACTTTCCGGGAGCCCGGCAAAAACAATTGCCACATCCGCTTTTGCCGCAATTTCCTGTGCTTCGCTGATTAACCCGTCATCGGGCTCGTCACTGTTTGATGCAAATTCCCCGGCGCTTAAATTGCCCGCCTCGCCGATATCATCGCGATAGCCCTTCGCATACAGGATTTTTCCGTATCCTTCGATAATTTTATTTATTTCATCATAAGCGTTGTCAAGCTTTGTCGGATTGACATGGGAACTGCCGCCGCCCTGGTACCTCGGGTTTTTCGCAAAATCGCCGATTATCGCGTACGTGCCTTCTTTCTTGAGAGGGAGAATTCCGCCCTCGTTTTTTAGAAGCACGATGCATTCAGCCGCGGCCTCCCTCGCTAACCGATGATGCTTTTCCTTATCATAAGGCATACCCTTTTTGTTGTTTTCCGCCGCCTTGAAAATGATTGTCAGCAGCCTTTCAACAGCCTGATCAAGCACTTTTTCGGAAAGTTTGCCGGATTTGACCGCTTCCACTATTTTTTTGTCGCCTTCGCCTCTGCTTGAAGGCATTTCGAGTTCAAGCCCGGCAGCAAGCGCTTCCACCCTCTCGTTAACAGCGCCCCAGTCCGACACGACAAAACCGTCGAAACCCCATTCTTCTCTCAATATATCAGTAAGCAGGGAGCGTTTTTCCGAACAGTATTCCCCGTTCAGCCTGTTATACGAACACATGACGGTCCACGGCCGCGACTTCTTTACCGCCCCTTCAAAGCTTGCGAGGTATATCTCCCTTAACGTCCTTTCATCCACGATCGAATCTATTGTCATCCTGAGGCGCTCCTGGTTATTCGCCGCGAAATGCTTTATGGATGTTCCGACGCCCTGGCTCTGAACTCCCTGGATAAATGACGCCGCAAGCTCGGAAGAAAGGCAAGGATCTTCCGAGTAATACTCAAAATTCCTGCCGCACAGCGGCGAACGCTTAATATTAACACCGGGGCCGAGAAGGATGCCCACTTCTTCGGCATTGCATTCCTCACCAATCGCTTCCCCGACTTTCTGCAGCAGTTTTCTGTCCCATGAACACGCCAAAGTCGACGCTGTAGGGAAGCAGGTTGCGGGAACGCTTTTTTTAACACCTATGTCATCGCTGCCTTCTGTTTTTTTCCTTAAGCCATGAGGCCCGTCCGCCATCATAATTGACGGTATATTCAACCTTTCGATTCCTTTCGTATGCCAAAAATCCAGGCCTGAACACAAACCAGCCTTTTCTTCGAGCGTCATTTCCGAAATGATTTTTTTAATATCCGCTGCCATAAGAAAACCTCCCGTTCCTTGCTTTGCGTTTCCTGTTTAACCGGTTACCGCGCGGTTTCAGCTATTTAATTATTTCCCCGTTGCTTTTTATAACGTCTTTATACCAGTATGCGGAATCTTTCAGAATCCTTTCCTGGGTGACGTAATCGACATAAACAAGCCCGAACCTTTCACTGTAGCCCAATGCCCACTCAAAATTGTCCATTATCGACCATGTAAAATAACCTTTAATACCCGTGCCGTCAATCGGGGCTTTTTTCAGTTCCCTTATATACCTGTAAAGGTAATCTATCCGCTGCGGATCATGTACTTTGCCGTCAATACTTACCCAGTCGGTATTTGCCATACCGTTCTCGGTAATTATCACAGGCTTTTTATATCTTTCATAGAAAAGTTTCGGGCCCCAGTAAAGAGCTTCGGGGGTTACTGCCCATTTGGTCGATGTCTGCGCATAACCTGTTTCCCTTTTTACCTCTTCATACCCGGTACCATTTGAACGCACCCGTGTCCCATAATAAATATTACAGCCGAAGAAATCCAGCGGCTGGCTGATTACTGCAAAATCGTCCTGCTTTATTTCAGGAAGCCACTGCTCGTAATATTTATATCCATCTTCCGGATACCTTCCCAGGTAGACCGGGTCCATCCACCATGTATTTGTCCACAGTGTATGTTCCCGGCACGAGAACATCGCTGTTTTTGCCGCATGTATATCGTCGTCTGAATTCGTATCAGGGAAGAAAACAATGCCGCATGGCGCGTACCCGATCTGGCACGGCCGCTTGGAGTATTTTCTTATTGCCTCAACGGATCTTCCATGCGCCAGAAGGCTGTTGTGAATAGCCTGGAACAAATCTTTTTTGTCAAGTTTTAACCCGGGAGCATGAACACCATCATAATGACCAAGTATGATAAAACACTGAGGCTCATTAAGCGTCATCCAGTTTGTCACCCGGTCGGACAGCCTGTCAACCACAACCCTGGTATATTCCTGGAACCATTTGGGGCTGTCCGGATTAAGCCATCCGCCTCTTTTATACAGTTCATACGGATAATCCCAATGAAATAAAGTTATATATGGCGTAATTCCGCAGCCCAAAAGTTCATCTACCAGCCTGTCATAAAAATCAAGACCTTTTTCATTTACACGCCCATACCCGTCGGGGATAATTCTCGGCCACGAAAGGGACATTCTATAGGCTTTCAGCCCAATTTCCTTCATTATGCCGACATCTTCCTTATACCGGTAATAATGGTCGCAGGCTATATCCCCCGTATCGCCGTTTTTAACAGCTCCCGGCCTTTTACAGAACATATCCCATACGGAAAGGCCTTTTCCATCATCCCGCGCCGCACCTTCGATTTGATATGAAGCAGCTGCCGCGCCCCAAACAAAGCCCTTTGGAAAACTCATATCATATCCTCCCGGAAAAATATTCATATTTATTGCATTTACAATGTCTTATTCATTTTAACAAAATCATCCTGTTTTTGCACCGGTATTTTGGGAAACTTAAATATTCTTTTTTACACCGATAGCAGATTGTTTCTTTATGTGGTAATATAACGAAATAGAAGATGTCCCTCACTTCTTCAGGTGGCGGGCAGAAAATATAAGAAAGAAGAAAATAAATGGACAGCTTTGGAAACTTCAAAAACAATTCATTAATGCGAAAAATTAATAATAATGAAAACAAGGCTGGGAATATGAAAGAAAAGATAACAGCATTAAAAGCAGCCTTTCCCCATACTATTCCGGTACTCACCGGTTTTATTTTCCTGGGCACTGCCTATGGCATATTAATGAGCAGTAAAGGCTATGGTGTTGGTTGGACTGTTTTGTTTAGTTTAATTGTATTTGCGGGCTCAGCGCAGTATTTGGCAATTACGTTTCTGACATCGGTTTTTAACCCGCTTTATGCACTATTGATGACTTTAATAATAAATGCGAGGCATATATTTTACGGTATTTCACTGCTGGACAAGTATAAAGATACCGGCAGATTAAAGCCATATCTCATTTTCGGGCTATGCGACGAAACATTTTCTATCGTCTGTTCAACAAACCCTCCGGAAGGCGTAAATAGAAACTGGTTTTATTTCTTTATTACGCTGCTTGATCACAGCTATTGGGTCTTGGGTTCAGTCCTGGGCGGCATACTCGGTTCTATCGTTTCATTTAATACAAAAGGGCTTGATTTTGTGTTAACAGCACTTTTTACAGTAATATTCATCGGACAGTGGAAAACGCGTAAAGACCACAAACCAGCAATAATTGGTGTTTTATGTTCTGTTATTTGCCTGGTTATTTTTGGCCAAAGCAATTTTATTATTCCGTCGATGATAGCCATATTAGCAGCATTGACAATATTTCGAAAAGCAGAAAAAGAAGAGATTAAGCCATGTGACGAGAAGGAGAGTGTGCAGTGACTTTAACGCCGGTTCAAACACTTATAATTATTTTTATGGTATCCATCGGCACGATGATAACAAGGTTTTTGCCTTTTTTAGTATTTAAAGGCACCAGGTCTAATAACTCATATATTGGTTATCTTAGCCGGGTTTTGCCTTATTCTGCTATCGGCCTTTTGGTAGTGTTTTGCCTTAAAGATATCAGTTTTAAAAGCCCTGTGTATGGGCTGCCTGAGATAATCTCGATTTGCTGTATTATTGCACTTCATTATTGGAAAGAAAATACGCTGTTAAGCATAGGAGCCGGTACTGTTATATACATGGTGCTTGTTCAGTTTATATTCACTTAAAAAGGGATGCTTATCCCTGCCGCCTTTTCTCCCCCGTAAACTTCTATAAAATCTTTATGTATCATTGAATTAATTTTAAGCAGACCCATCATAAAATGCTCAAATTTCATCCATGAAACCGAGTGCCCAGCCTCTTTGAAACATCGGCTCGGAGTTTCATCTGCCGCAAATTTTTCAACGCTAATATGGTTTTATTACTTCAATATCGCTCATAGGATAATGTTTCGTATTCAATGTATACAATTTCGAATCAGTTAATTTGGCGGTGGCGGCAATTATCGCATCCGCCATATTTATACCATGACTCTTTCTGTATTTATTCAGATACCTTCCGGCTATTTCAGCTATCTGGCCAGTTAAATCAATTTTCCTGAATCCTGACAAAAAATATTCAAGCTGCCCCTCTTCGTCAGGCTTCACCCCGCATAACAGCTCTATTACAGTTATAACGGAACATGAAAGAGTTTTATTTGTTTTTATGCATGATGTAAGGATATTGGTGGCTTCCTGCCTGCCTTTCAAATGATCAATCAATATATTCGTATCAAACAAACACATATCCATCAGGCCTTATCCTCCAAACGCGTATTAAGTTCATTTCTTAACTCATCTGCATATTTTTGCGAGTCTATATCGTCTCTGTTTTTCCACAGGCCTTGGGTGGCAAGTATATGATCCTCACTTGCCTTATCATGTTTGACTATATACATATCCACGGCTTCCCTTATGATTTCGGCAATTGCTTTTCCCTTTTGCCGGGCTAATTTATCCAGTTGTTCTTTTTGTGATTCCAAAAGATATATCTGAGTTCTTTTCATGCGGACTCCTCCAACCACAATGTAATGTATACATTAGTATTATACATTACTCTCTGCAATTATACAATTGATATAAATAACTCCGGCAAAGTTAATCACTTTACCGGAGTTACTGCCAAAACATTATTATTAACTACAACTCTCCAATGCCACCGTATATAAATTAGCTTATCTTTGCACACGACCGGACGAAGAGCCTCCTGCCAGCGCAAGAACCTCATCGACAGTAACGAGATTGAAATCATGCTCAATAGTATGCTTGAGACAGGAAGCAGCCACCGCAAAGTTAATCGCTTTTTGATCATCAAATTCCATCAGCTGACTATAGATCAAGCCACCGACGAAACTGTCACCGCCTCCAACCCTGTCTACAATATGGATGCGGTATGTATTTGAAAAATATGCCTTTCCTTCACTGTATATCATACCTGCCCAATTGTTATCAGTTGCCGAAATACTGCTGCGCAGAGTGATGGCTACCTTTTTACAGCCAAACCTGGCTGAAATCTGTTCCGCAACATTGGTATAACCCTCATAGTTAAGTTTTCCGCTGTTTATATCCGTATCGGGAGCTTCAATGCCAAACACATCTTTTGCATCCTCCTCGTTGGCAATACATACATCAACGTACGGCATTAACCGACTCATGCACTTACCCGCCTCTTCCCGGCTCCATAGTTTCTTTCTGTAATTCAGATCGCATGAGACAACAAGGCCATGCTTCTTAGCAGACTGGCAAGCGTCTATGCATATTTCAGGCAAATCACCGCCCAGGGCAGGTGTAATTCCGGTGAAATGAAACCAATCAGCACCTTCAAATATAGTATCCCAATTAAAATCTTCTTTTTTGGCAAGCGCGATTGATGAGTCGGCTCTGTCGTATATTACTTTTGAAGCACGCTGTGATGCACCTTTTTCAACAAAATAGATTCCTACCCTCTCACCCCCGCGTATAATTTTCGAAGTATCCACTCCATACCGGCGCAGCGAATTAATCGCGCTTTGAGCAATCTCGTGGGTGGGCAGCTTTGTTGCAAAAGCCACATCAATTCCGTAGTTCGCTAACGACACCGCTACATTGGCTTCTGCACCTGCAAAAGAGACTTCAAATTTATCCGCCTGCAAAAAGCGTAAATATCCTTCAGGGTTTAAACGCATCATGATTTCACCAAATGTAACTACTCTCATAAACACCCTCCAAATTTTTATTGTATATAACAAACTATTAAAGAGAAATCGAACTATATGCTCGCAGTATCCGGACTTCTATATCCGGAATCACTTTGCATGCAAAAAGCCCGGGATCCGCACCAAAGTCGGCAAACATATCCCAATGCACCGGAATAACCATTGACGGCCTGATATTGTTGACCAGCCTGGCCGCATCAACATAGTTCATATTATTACCAAAACCGTTAATACAGGGCATCATCAGATCTATATTATAACCGCTCAAGCTGCCGATAATTTTACTTGAATAAAGTGTATCGCCTGTAATATATACCTTCTTTTCCTCAGCTTCAATAAGATAACCTACCGCATCCGGCATCTCATGAAAAGCCGGAACGGCTCTGAACCGAACATCGTCAATTGTTGCTTCAACATCCGGGCTCATTACCATAATATTGTGCTTAGCCGGCCATAATCCCGACAGCTCTTTGTATACTGATAATGTTGCGAGAATCTGCAGCGTTTTCTCACCACCCAGCCATTGCCTGAGCAAAGGCATATCCATATGATCCGCGTGTTCGTGCGTGATAGCAATCACATCCGGAACTTTTTCTTTCCAGCCAGGGTTAACTGGAACAAGCCGGGTAAAACGGGTTCCCTTTAGTTCATACAGCGTGTCTGTCAAGTACGGATCAATAACGATTCTTTTACCGCTGTCCATTATGATATGTACGCCGGCCTGGCCTAATAAAGTAATTTCCATACTCTATCACCTTGACGAATAAAAATAATCTTTTATCATTCCATAGTATTCGTCAAAAATCGCGTCATACACCGGATCGGTTCTAAATGTAGGCAAACGGCAATAATCCGTTGAAATAATACCTCTTCGCTGCAATATACGTTTCTCATAAAGGATAATCATCTCCACATCCTGGCGGATATGATTTAACATCGGAAGCAATATCGTACCGTGAAGCATTTTCGCACCCTCACGATCCCCGGAAACATATTTATTGTAAATTTCCAGATAGATGTCAAACATTGATGAACCCGGCATGACACCGATAGCTCCGCGATCAAACCCCTCTATGAACTGATATCCGGCATTTCCGATAAAAACTCTGCCGGAATCCCCTACCTCGTTGAGCAGCGCGGATATATAACCACCCGCGGGCTTGCATTCAATTTTGTAATATAAATCAATATCCACATCGTTTCTCAGGTTTGCGAGTACCGTTGGCGCGATACTGACACCCGTCTGCTCTGGGGCATACTGGATAACTACCGGAATATCCACTGCGCTGCAGACTTGTTTCATATGCTCGTATATGTCCTCCGCTTTCGGCTTAAGAAAGAAAGGAGGCAACAGCATCAGGCTGTCCGCTCCGCAGTCCTGATAATATTTCGCACGCCTGACCGATACTTCCGTCGCGTGATCTGTAACAGATATAATTGATGGGATTCCCTTTTTTTTACATGCGTCCACCACAATGCGCACCATTTTGTCCGATTCTTCTTTGGAAAGCTTGTAGTACTCCCCCGCTATTCCAAACAATGTCACTCCATGGCAGCCATTGTCCGCCAGATAGTAGACCTCGTTCATCAAACTGTCATAATCCACTTCCCCGGTTTTGGTAAATGGTGTTGCTATAATAGGACAAATACCTTTTAGTTTCAAATCATTCTACCTCCTCGACATATTGTAGATAATCCAAGTCGCATCCTTCATCAGCCTGGAGGACATGATCGATGAAATTCCTCACAAAGCCACGCTTAATATTGGGGTGTCCCTTGGGTTTAAAGTCACGTAATCTATTGGCCATCTCCTCATCTGATATTTCCAGCGTGATCAGATTACGGTCAACATTCACTTCAATAATGTCACCATCTCTTACTGCCGCTATTGGCCCTCCCAATTCAGCCTCGGGTGAAACATGCAGTATAACGGAACCAAAACATCCACCGCTCATACGGGAATCGGTAATACGCAGATAGTCACGGACTCCTTTACGGTAGAGTATAGGAGGAACAGGTAAGTAGTTGCCGAATTCCGGCATGCCAGGAGCTCCTTTAGGCCCATAGCCACGCAGTACAATTACCGTGTTTTCATCCATTTCGGTATCTTCCGACACAAGCCATTTCTCCGCCGCCGTCAAATCATCAAAAACCTTTGCCGGCCCCCGGTGCCTAAGCAGGCGTTCACTGGCTGCACTGCGCTTTATTACAGCTCCATTCGGAGCAAGATTACCCTTTAGTACGCTTATACCTCCAGTGGGAGATATAGGGTTGTCTATCGAACTGATGATGTTCCTGTTATACGAGAAATTCACGCACTTCAGGTTTTCACGAAGAGTTTTACCGGTAACAGTGATGCAATCAAGGTTAAGCTTACTCTCAAGCTCCTTCATAACAGCAGGTACACCGCCCGCATTATGGAAATCAGCGCCCATAGGATATTGCCCGTGAGGCTTTACATTCACGATCAGCGGTGTATCATTGCTAATTCTGTCAAATTCCATTAGATCAATGTCAAAACCGGCACGGCGCATAATAGCTTTCAGATGGATCAGTAAATTTGTAGATCCACCGCAGGCCATCAGCACGCGTATAGCATTGTACATTGACTCTTTTGTAATAATATCCCTTGGTTTTAAACCCTCATCCACAATTTCGACAATACGCCTGCCCGACATCTCCGCCTGGCGCAGCTTCTCGCTTGACACTCCAAGACTGGAAGCGGTTCCCGGCAGCGCAATTCCCAAAGCCTCGGCTATGACCTGACAGGTATTAGCGGTTCCCATAATAGGACATGCACCGGCACTCCCGTACAGGCAGCCGGCATGATCCATAAGCTGCTGCCATGTTAATTCACCGGACAGATACCGGTTATATAACTTGAATGTGTCAGTTCCGCAGCTCAGAGTTTCCCCTTCATAGCTTCCGGGCAGCATAGCACCCCCAGGCAAAAAGATTGTGGGTTTATTAACGGTCACAGCCGCCATCAGCTGAGCAGGAATGTTTTTGTCGCACCCGCCAATCAGCACAATTCCGTCAAACGGATGACGCGCCATAAGTTCCTCAGTTTCAATCGCAAGCAGATTACGGTATATAAGGCTTGATATATCAAAAAATACTTCGCAAATCGAAAGAGTGTTGACTTCCAATGGAAAACCGCCCGCAGCCCAAATACCTCTTTTAACAGCTTCAGAAAGTTGACGGAAGTGCAGATGGCCGGGATTTGTTTCTGCCCATGTATTAATGATACCGATTATGGGTTTTTCTATATCAATTTTGGTATATCCCATGGCTTGCAAAAGACCGCTTCTCAGCAGTTCCTGCCTGTTCCCGGGATGTTTCCACTCATTTGAATGGTTATTCTTCATTGAACAGCCCCCTCAGTTTATAGATGTATAACTGTTTACAGCCCGTATTTTTCCGCTTTGTCCGATAACAGCCGCGCACCGCCGTCAGCCGTTATGCAATTTCCGGTTATCGAAAGCGCTGCATCCGATGCATAGAATAAAATCATATCGCCGATTTCCTCCGGAGTACACCAGCGCTTAAGCGGAATTCCATAATATGTTTCATTGATATCCTGTTTCAGCGTTCTTTCCGTAACAGTCCATCCAGGTGCAATCATATTTACGCGGATTCCGTATTTGGCGTATTCCATCGCAGCATGGCGTCCCATCTTGATAAGTGCTGCTTTTAATGTCCCGTATACCGAAACATCCGGCCGCTGCTGAAGTGCATTGTTTGAAGAAATAATAACCACATTTCCATGCACGTTGTTTTTGGCCATAAAATTAGCCGCACGCTGTACCCCAAAATAGGCACTTTTCAAATTCACACTCACCAGTTCGTCAAACAATGCTTCGCTGGTTTCCTCAAAGGGACATTTTTTTGTAATTCCGGAGTTATTGACATAAAGCGTCAGTCCGCCTAATAAATCAAACGCCTCATCAAAAAACCTGTCAAGGTCTTCTTTTTTAGATAAATCAGCTTGAACGGCAAAGGCGCTTTGACCGGCCGCACGGATCGCATCGCACGCTTTCAGCGCACCCTCCGCGCTGCTATTATAATGCACAACAACGTCATAGCCCGCCTGGCCGAGTTTAACTGCAATACCTTGGCCGATACCTGTTCCGGCACCTGTCACAATCGCTTTTTTCTGACTCATAATTCCACCTCTTAACAGTTTATTACTCCTTTATCGCCCCACCGGTCAGTCCGGATACCATATATTTTTGGAATATCATGAACAAAAGCAATACAGGCAGCGAAGCAATAACCGAGATCGTCATCATTCCGGCATAATCAAAACCGAATTCCCCGAGAAACGTTTCAGCAATTCCCACCGGCAGTGTTTTCATGCCTGACTTGTTCATTATAACCAACGCAATCAGATAATCATCCCAGGACATTAGAAACGAATAAATACCAATAGCCAACAATCCCGGCTTGAGCAGGGGGAAGACAATATATGTCAGTGTTTTCCAACGGCTGCAGCCATCTATCTTTGCCGCTTCGTCCAGTGACATTGGCACATTGTCGCAGAAGGATTTAAGCATCCATACCGAAAGAGGCAAAGACATTGCCACATCGGCCAGCACAAGCCCAGTATAAGTATTCATAAGTTTCATTTTAGAGAAAAACCCATACAGCGATATAATGATTACAACCACGGGAAATATCTGCGCCGAAAGAATAGCGATCATTATCGTCTTGCGGCCTGGAAAATTAAAGCGGGAAAGAGAATATCCGCCCAAAACCGAAAGTATAAGATCTACGATTACAGTACCGCTGGCTACAATAATGCTGTTTCTGATATATCCAAGGTATTTGGCATTTCCAAGCATCGTCATATAGTTATCGAATGTGGAAAACGTCGGATAAAGCTGAGGCGGATTGCGCATCAGCACACTGTTATCTTTCAGTGACGCAATAATCATCCAGTATATTGGAAAAATAAAAAGGCACAGTAACAGGAGAATGGTCAAATATAGAAAAATACGTTTGCACACACTCTTTTTTGATATCATTGGCCGCAACTCCTTATTCCACATCGAATCGCTTTGTTTTAATATTATAAATGGTTATAGCGCTTCCCAAAATCAGAAGCCAGATCACACCAATAGCAGCGCCGGAACCTAAGTCAAAATTTGTAAAGGCTTTCTTATACGCGGCAATTGACAAGGTCGTCGTCTTCCCAAGCGGGCCGCCTGCCGTCATATTGTATATGATAGTAAACTGTTGAAACGAAGACATTACACAGGTAATTATTGTAGTTCCCAATACTGCTCTTATTGCCGGTATTTTGATCTTGAAAAAAATCTTGACCGGTTTGGCGCCATCAATAGCCGCCGCATCAATTAGATCTTTGCGTACAGACTGCAATCCTGCCAATATCATTACCAGCATATAAGGAGCCTGCCTCCATACCACAGCTATGATTACCGTCAGCATCGCTGTTGAAGGCGACTGTATCCACTCTGTATTTGCGTTCTCAATCAAACCAAAGAACTTCAAAACATAATTTATAATGCCAAACTGCGCCTGGAAAAGCCAAGACCATAGCAATGCCACTACAATCGATGGAATTGTCCAAGGCATCAGGAACAAGGAACGTAACAGATTTCTACCTCGTATGCTCAAATTGAGAAGGAGGGCGACACCCATACCAACAATAAGCTCAATACCAACCGTTCCTATTGTAAACACCAATGTATTCTTTAAATATTGGAAAAATCCATCATTAAATATGTTAATATAATTCCCAAAATTATTCCATGTTGGTGTTTTGTTAATAGTAAAGAAGGTATAGTTAAAAAAACTCATCACAATACCGTAGACTATAGGATACAATACTACAATGGCGAACACTGCAAATGTGGGTAGTAATAGTAAATAACCGAAAATTTTATCTTTTGTTTGCTCAGTTAGTGTATGTCCTATATTAATCCGGTTTTTTCCCATAACCCAATACCCCCTCCTTTCCTCATAAGTTAAATAAATCATGGTTGTAGGCGGGTGTATATGATACACTCGCCTACATTATGTATTTGCTTCTCCGCTGAAAATGTTACTGACCATACATGGTTTTAAGCTTAGCGTTCACATCCGATATAACCGTATCCGGATCTTCCATATTAATTACTACGCGCTGCAATCCTTCAGCGATTTCTTCCATTGCCTGCAGGAATTTTGAGCTCTGAACCGGAAGAGAGCGAATGGTAGAGGCGGCGCGGAAAAATACTTCCATATTACTGTCAAGGTTTTTATAGTATTCCAGATTTTCCACACTATGACGCGCACAAATTACATCGCTATTATCAGTATAGAGCTTCATCCCCTCAGGGCCTGTTAAATAGTCAATAAACAATCCGCATTCCTCCGCGTTATCTGTATCGGCAAAAGCGACCAAATGATGATCGGATGAAAAGCTTTGTCCTCCCGGAGCTTGAACAACGCCAAAATTCACTTTGCTAAAAGTAGCTGTTTGGCTTGGTGCGTCGAAATGGAAGCCAATTTGACCATTTCCAAACAAAGAACGATTATCTACGATCTGAAGACCTGGTGCAATAACACCTTGTTTAACCATCTCCTGTAATTCCTTGTAAGCTGCAACAGTACCCTCTGAATAAAAGGTTATATTGCCATCTGCATCTGAGAAATCGCCGCCGTTTGCCCATACATCAATCAATGTAAAATAACCGGCACCCGGTAAAACAGTACTGGCTAAAGAACGTCCATATACAGTATTGCCTTCGGCATTTGTTCCCAGTTTAGCAATAGCATAACACATATCAATATATTCAGTCCATGATTTGGGAGGCTCACTGAAGCCCGCGGCTTTCAACAGGTCTTTATTGTAAAACATACATATTGGCTGAATAATCCAAGGAGCACTGTATACCTTGCCATTAATTGTCGTACCGCTTTTTGCACCGGCATAATAGTCATTCATAGTCTCAGCACTAAGTATTTCATCAACAGGAATCAATGCGTCCATCTCTTTCAAAGCCGCTACCCACTGATTTGAAACCTGCGCGGTATCAGGAGCACTCTTAGCTGCAGCACGGGTTAATAGCGTGGTGGAAACAGCATCGTAATTGCTTTCGGTTACATCGACAGTAATCCACTGATACTTTGCTATAAAACCATCTACCATGGCCTTGAAGGCATCGGCAGTGGCTGCCTCGGCAGCGCCCCAGCATAGGAATTCAATTGTCACCGGCTGACGCTCTTCTTCTTTGGATTCGGTTTGCGAATCTCCCGGAACTTCCTGACCAGATGAGCTGCCAGACGGCAAATTCCCTGTTCCCGTTCCGCCACTGATTGTACATCCCGATATCAGAGATAAAATTGTAATAAGGCTCAACACAACAATCAAGGTTTTTTTCATTCTTCCTACTCCTTTCCTTTTATGTTCCAAATGAAACATTTATTTGTTACATTTGAAACATGATTATTTCACAACTTGGTTAGATTTCGGACATCGAAACTGCAGTCTTTATCCTTTTCCTTGATATTACCATACAACAATTATAATTACAAGCTTTAAATTAATTTTGCTGTATACTTTTTATGAAACATTTTGTTTCATTTATTCTTTTTAACGCATAATAGCTATTGCATTGTGAAACAATCTTTGGTATTATGTTTAAAAGCAGTATCAAAAAAGTTAAATTAAAGGAATATGAAAACTAACTGGTAGAACCTATTCTTAAATGATTAGGAGGTAAATTATGGCAACTGTCAGAGAAATCGCAAAACTTGCAGGTGTATCCGCCAGTACTGTATCACGTGTGCTTAACTCAGCTATTTCAGTTAGTCCGTCGACACGCGCGAAAGTATTATCCGCAAAAGAAGAATTGGAAAATCAAACTTCCCGTTCATTCCCTAAACGTGAATATTCGGTGGGAATCATTATGCCTTCCGGTCCGGCTACAAATCTAATTGAACATCCCTCCCTGTTTACGATCATTACCAGCTTTATTGAACGATTAACCGTTCATGGTGTAAAAAACACAACACTGGTATATGATGAGAATAAGATATGTCCGGATGATTTGTTTGCTACACAATTTGACGGATACATGATAATAGGAACAAGTGAGGAACAGGAGAATATTCTCCTGCCAGAGTTGGCCAAACGAAGCATACCTCATCTTTTAGTCAATCGTTATGCTAACAATGAACATCTTATATGTTTAAACTATGATGACGAACATGCTTCCACATCGGTCGTAGAATACCTGATTAGCCTCGGTCACCGGAAAATTGCGTTTATTGGCGGTAACAAAAACTATCAGAATACAAAGCGGCGGCTTTCCGGATATCAGCTTGCACTTCGTAAAGCAGGCATAGCGGAAAGAATCGATTATATTTTGTTTGGTGAATATAGTGAAGCTTTCGGGTATCAAAGCGGAGAAGCAATAATTTCGATGAAAGAACGCCCCACCGCTGCCTATTTTGCCTCGGACCCTCTCGCAATAGGCTGCATGAGATATCTGTCCGAACATGGCTTAAGTCTGCCGAAAGATTTGGCTATTATCGGGTTTGGAGATATCGAAGCCTGCAAATATGTCTCTCCTAAGTTGTCTACCGTCGCACAACCAAGCCGTGATACCGGGATTGCCGCTGCCGGAACTTTGCTGCAGATGATTGAAACACCTACAATTACACAGAATCAAGTGTTATTGAAAACAAAACTGATAATACGCGAATCCAGCGGTGGCCCGATCATTTAATTATTATAGATTAAGTAGATTATTTATAAATTACTGCTGTGCCAAATACCAATTGCGAAGGAGAATAATTATGCGAAACTTTATAATTGAACAAATAGAAAAATCTAAAATTATTGCTATTGTGCGGGGTATAGAAAAAAATAAAATTTTGAACGTTGCAGAGGCATTGTACGAAGGCGGCATCTGCCTTATGGAGATTACCTTTAATCAAAAAAAGCCTGAACAATTCTCGGATACAACTGAAGCAATCAAATCCATTACTAAAGAATTTAACGGCCGTATGCTGGTTGGCGCCGGTACGGTTACCACACCCGAATTGGTCGAAATGGCTGCCGCTGCCGGAGCGAAATATATCATTTCACCAGACACAAATTTGGATGTTATCAGGTTTACACTTAAGTATGGACTTGTTTCGATACCAGGAGCCATGACACCCACTGAAATTATGACGGCACATAATGCCGGCGCTGATTTTGTCAAACTATTCCCTTCCGGTTCTTTAGGTGTGGACTACGTTAAAGCCATTAGAGCCCCCATCAGCCACATCAGATTATTAGCGGTAGGCGGTATAAATGAAAATAATATTCGGCAGTTCCTTGACGCAGGTATGTGCGGGGCGGGTATCGGCGGCAATCTTGTAAATGCCAAGTGGATTGAAAATGCTGAATACGATAAAATAACTAATGTAGCAAAAATGCTTGTTTCTGCAGTTTCCTAAGTAAAAATTTTTGCTTCTAATATGGTGTTTCTTTTTTCGATCCGCTCGATACACCTGTAAAGTCGGCGTCAGCCTATAAAAATGGTCAGACATGGAATCTTTTTCAACGTTAATATGCTTTAATGCTTTAATACTTCAATATCCTTCACAGGGCAATGTTTCAACTTTATTTGCTTTTTTCATTAAAAAGAATTGTTAAAGACGTACGGTTTGTGCACCCGGACTTTTTTAAAATATTCCCCACGTGAAACTTCACTGTGCTTTCGGATACAAACAGCGCGCTTGAAATCTCGATATTCGACTGGCCTCCAATAACAAGGCTGAGTACCTCCCTTTCCCGGGTCGTAAGGGCATACTCCAGGTAGAACTGCTCAAGCCGCCTTTCCATGTCATTTTCAATTACCACAGGAGCATAAATTTTATTATATGCGGCGAAAAACAGAAGCACCACTATGACGAACATACCACTTGTAACAGACAGAAGGAGAATTGTTTTTCCGGATAACAATATTCCGCCCCAGGTTCCAAGAGCATCACCTATCCTGCCCGCTGTCAGGCCAAAAGCTGCAAGATACAGCAGTGACGGTTTTTGAGCGGCAATGTCTGAGAAAACTACCACCCGGTAAACAGAGAAGAACCCAAAGAAAACATACCCTAAAATCCATACTATCAATGTATATTCAACCTGACCATACAATGCATAGGATATAAAAGAGAAGACCAGTGCGGCTATACAGCATACAGCGCCGTATCTTCTGTTTTTGTCGTTTACAATTCCCGCGATGACAAGACCGGCCGCATAAAACGCCCGTGAAAATTCCACACTAATCACTTCAGAAATATCCGCCGCCGGAAAATAGAATCCAAGGGTTTTAGTAATTGTCATTAGTATAATAACAGCGAACAAAACTATTTTACCTTTGCTGTTTAAAGACTCTGAAGAAATAGCATTCTCTGTATCCGATGTTTCTGCCGTTGCTTTCATGTTAACAAACCATGTCAGCGCTATAAGAATAATATAGACCGGAATAATTCCTTCCATCCGGAGGAATTGACCCTGGAAAGGCAGCGATAACACCCAGCTTCCCACACTCCCTACCGCATACCCGAATCCGAAAACACGGCCGCGGTATTGCTGCGGAACAAACGCGCTTAATTGTGTCAGATACCAGCCTGCAACTAAACCGTGAGCAAGGTTCATTGCAAAACTAAAGCAAAGAAAAACCACAGGTGTGCTGGAAAGAATCGCAACGGATATGACAATAGCTTCAATAATCAATACAACCGTGAAAAAAAGATTATTTCTGAATATCTCCGGGCGTTTTTTTACACCGAGTGCAAAAACAAATATCCCCGCCGCCTGAAGCAGATATCCCCATACCATTTGATAAATGTCAACCTGGTTAGGGGTATAATGCGCCATCAAACGGTAGACAACGGATAAATATGCGGAGCCTGTCCAAAGGAAGGACAACGAAATAACCGCGCAATACAAATAAGTCTGTTTTTTCACAGATAACCTCTTTCTTTCAAAAACCGCGGAAAGAAACTGCTTGGTAATTTTATGTAATCTTTTTTATGATTATATCACATTTATTTTCAACAAAACAACAGTTTTTCAGCAACCTATACTAAAACTATACCTGCCCTGAACCAAAACCGGACTTCCTTTTTTATCGAAATCATATGATGATGAGAAAAAGGGGGTGTTTCCGATAAACGATTTATCTCATGGTTTTCCTCTTAACAAGAGACTCATGTTGAATGTTCTGTACGATACATTGGACAAATTAGACTTTCATCTTGAAAAAGCAAACAGTGAAAGAGGGACACTGATTGTTTTGTCTTCCGGTCCGGAAAGCCGTCGTATGCGGATTGCCTGTGAAGGCTCAAATAACGTTAATCAATCCACCGTCCGGGTTTTTCCGGACATCATGGACGATATCGGAAGACAGACTGCAAAATTGCTTATGGATGAGATTTTAGCCACTGTAAAAAGCAGTGTAAAGAATTAAGCAATTAAGAAAGGAGCGTTAAAACATGAAAAAAACCTTTGCATTATTGCTGTGTATTGTATTATGTTTTTACTTCATTCCGCTGCCGCTGTCTGCAGCAGATACGATACAGTATAAAGCAATAATAGAAACCGTACCGGATACTTATGAACTGGAAGGCGCCACCAGCGTTTCCAACGCTGTTTACAATGCCCAATGCGCTGGCGTGGTAGTGTATTCTCTGGATGCGGGAGACGAACCGCTTGAAATCAGTGACAATTTTGATGGCTTTCATGACAAAACTGTTATCTTAAGTAATGTATTTTTTAACGGATACATTGACTGCGACGAACTGTACCTGCTTGGGAACGCTAAAATGATTGTCGAGGATGGAAAGATGGAGATCTCAGGAATTTTAGCTAACGGCGGCAATATACCGGCACTGGAAGATGAAGATCTTGTCGACTACGACAGTCTTGAAAATAAGCTGCAAGGGGCCGAGAGAAAGTATACGATTACCGGAAATGTTGATATAGACGAACCATTACATGCCTATGTTCTTGAGATTAAAAAAGACGCAACCCTTAAAATAATACCGTCTGAACCATCACCTGAAGAAAGATATAATAACAGAATCATCGTATACCATTCTCTGAAAGTTGATGGCAACTTTACGGCTGAAGAAGGGCAGGAACTGGAAATTAAAGGAGGGTGCGCTGTCGAAGGGATCACGCTTCTTGATTCGGAAGGCATCGAGGAATTTAACTTTACCGAAAATAACAATGAAATTTTCGAGTACAATACGGATATAGAAAAATGGGTTCGCCAACCGGGTGGTGATCCCGGCGGACCCGGAGGAGGAGACGATCCGCAAAATACCTATAATCTAACGCTGGAATATAATCCAGACGGTGGGCACGTCCTTTTGGATCGGTTTGACGGTCAGGGGCATATGTTTGAACCGCCAGCAGACCATCAGGTCTTGGAATGCTCCAATGTTAATGTTAAGATTGAACCCGCACAAGGGTACATCATTCAGGAGGTTCGTATAGATGACGGAGAACCCTTGATCGATGAAACCGGAAAACCCGTTACCGAATATACCTTTGAAAATATTACCGCAGATCACACCCTGTATGCTACCTTTTACCAGCCTAAATACGAAATTACCGTCACCTATTCCGGGGAAGGACAGGTTGAGGCGCAGGACGGATATGAAGGCGAAGCTGTTGACAGCTCAACGATATACACCTTGCAGCAGGGAGAAAATATCCGTTTCCGTTTTTTCCCCGACAATGGGTATAACATTTCGGAAGTTCTGGCAGACGATCAACAGGCAGAACTGAGGGACGAATATGAATTCAATAATGTCACGGCAGACCACACTCTGCATGTGGAATTTGGCAAAAAAGGCGACGGTACGATGCATACAATAACCGTTACAGTCCACGGGAGCGGAAGCGTTGATGGTCTTGCCGACGGATCTGTGCAGGTTGAGGATATGTTTGATCATATGTTTGCCTTCAGACCCGAACCGGGCTGGCATTTGAAATCGGTAATAGTCGACAAAGGCAAGATTTCTGAAATGGATATGACTCATTACGGCGTAATGTACAACGGGGACGGTTCCTTCTCCCTAAACCTTGAGGAAGTCTCTCAGGATATAACGCTGGAAATCACTTTTGAAACCGATAATGCGGAGGATATTACCTTTAAAAAATATGTTGTTACGGCAGTTAATGATACGCAGGAAGAAATAGCCGAAGCACTGGCAGGAGAATTCGGTTACCTCAGCTATGTGATTGATCCCGGCTATATAAATGTGTATGATATCGACCCGTCCGGTATTGATTCGGTGGGTTATAGCACCTTTGATTTTTCCGTCACTATTGGAGGAACTCCGGTTGAAGATCGGGGTTATATCGTTCCAACATATGAACATATTATTTTTGAGTTTGACGGTTTCTATGACGGAGAGCCTGTTGACAAAATACGGGTGCTCACTCCGGAGGACATTGAAAAAATGGAATTCGGCGTACCGGCAATGGACAGCGGTTCAATAAAAATATATGGCGCAAACGGTGTCCGTCTCGAAGGCGTCATGAGCTCGGACGTCCGCGATGCCTTTGTTGATGGCACCCGCAACGAAGCTGTTTTCGATGAACCCTTTTACCGTGCAGAATGGCACATCGCCAACGCCGTTGATATGTTTGGGCCAGAGGGCTTGAATATCTTCGGTCTCAATATGATACAGGATAATGCCTTTTGCGTCCAGGTTGCCGCCGTCTCCGCGGTAGAGGGTGTCCAGCGAACTTATGAATGGGATCTGAACCGATATGCGCAGCTTACAACAGGAAACTATACTTCATATGTTTATTTCGGCAATGACATCTTTACATTGCGCCCTCCCGAAAGTGGTATTGGCATGGTAGACAGTCTGAAAATAATGCCCGGTAACTCTCCGGGTTACACGATAACTAAGGACGAGAATGACCAATATATCATCACCTTCCTGTCAGATTTTTATGACGAAATTACGCTGGATCTTTTGATCAACGGGTCGGCAGAACGAAAATTGACCATTCACAGAGTGGGAGTGCACATCGTGGAAGCCGAAAAAGGTCCGGATTCTAATTACGGCCAGGTCGGGCATGGAACACAGCAAGGAACGGATATCACCTTCAACGGGGAGAATAATTACCAGCTTTTTGCAACTTACTACATACCGGATTTTGGCGATACAGCCCCCTACGGTTTGTATGTAACCTATACCTGGGCCAATGGGACCACTACCACGCAAATCATCACCGAGCCCGTAAAAGACGGAAATATCAATACCGGCCCGGATTTTGACGGGGTGTTCCTGGATGATGTCAATGACGATTTTGTCAGCTGCTGCGATTACCGACTATATTCAGCCCCGAACAAAAACGCGGCGCCGGTAAAAGTTAACGTTATTGTGCTCCGGGACAATCCGCTTGATGCCGATACTTTCGGCGGCGTGCATTTCGGCTCGGGCAGCGGCGTTGAGTGGATCCGTGACGATTAAAAAGGAGGATGCATACATGAAAATAAAAGCAAAACAGGCTTTCACTTTTATACTGACATTTATTCTGGCGGGCAATTTACTTATTTTGCCGGGTTATGCCGCTGAGTCTAATGAAATATTATCGCTGACGGCAAAATATACAAGCGGCCGTGTTTCTTTCAGCGGAACCGCATCAACGGATGTTCTCGCCGTCGCAATACTTCTGTATGACACTGACGGCACCACGCTGCTGCGTATGGAAACTGTCGGTGTAACCTCCGGGGATAATCAAAACTCATTTTCAGGTACGATTCGCATCCCTCTATCCTCCGGGACATACACCGTAAAAGCGGCAAATTATGAGGGCGGAAACTTATATTCGGCAACGTTCACTGTTTCAGCTTCTGCGAAAACAGACAACAATACCGGAGGCAGTCCATCTCCTGCCACCGGAGTGACTATTACACCAACACCCACACCGGTGCCGGTTTACCAGGCTGAATTAACAACAGGAGCAAATGGGGCAGAGAATCTTAATGTAATCTTGGATGATTCCGGGGAAAACGCATTAACAAGCCTGGATCAAGAAAATATTCAATCACTTTTCAACGAATCAAATGAACCTGTTATTTCGCTGCCGGCCATTACGGGAGTTAATACATATACGCTCGAGTTTCCGGCTTCTACCCTTTCCGGTACGGAACCCGGCAAAACACTTACTCTCTCAACTGATGCGGGTACAATTAGCATTCCGGATAACATGTTATCCGGAACGTCCGGTGCAGAAGACAAAAAAGTTGGTATTTCAATCGGATATGGCGATAAAAACACGCTTTCCGATAAAGAAAAAGAAGCGGTGGGCGAACGTCCGTTAATTAAACTGCAATTAACATTAGACGGCACACAAACCTCGTGGAATAATCCGGATGCTCCGGTTACGGTATCCATTCCCTACACCCCGAGTGACGAGGAACTGGAGAACCCGGACAGCATAATTGTCTGGTACCTGGACGGAGCCGGAAACCTTGTCTGCATTACCAACGGAAAATATGATCCGGTTACCGGTAAAGTTACCTTTACGACAACCCATTTCAGTTTATATGCGGTGGGATATAACCGGATTACCTTCATCGATGTGGAACAAAGCGCATGGTATGGGAAAGCTGTTGGATTTATAGCCGCGAGGGAAATCACGAAAGGCACCGGAGCCGGTAAATTCAGCCCCGAAGCCTTACTTACCCGCGGGGAGTTTATTGTTATGCTGATGCGGGCTTATGAAATCAAAGCCGATGACAATCCGGCGGATAATTTCGCCGATGCCGGAAACACCTATTATACCGGGTACCTTGCAGCGGCAAAACGGCTGGGCATCTCCAAAGGCGTAGGAAACAATTTATTCGCGCCCGGTAACAACATTACGCGCCAGGAAATGTTCACACTGCTCTATAATGCCTTAAAAGTTATAAACCGGACACCCCAGGGAACATCGGCAAAAACCCTGTCTTCGTTTGCAGACAGGGACAGCATAGCCCCCTGGGCCGAAGAAGCTATGGACTATCTTATAAAGGCCGGCGTCATCAGCGGAAGCAGCGGCAGGCTGAACCCACAGAATACGTCCACAAGAGCGGAAATGGCACAGGTTCTTTACAACCTGCTTTCTAAATAATTCTGAAATAACGTAAAGCGAAGGTCGCCGGCCTTCGCTTTTATTTATTCCTGCCGCTATAGGTATTTATGCCGCTCTGTCTTTCGTTTATTCGCTGCTATTCCCTTACCTGTTAAATATCACAGTCAGGTTTTTGGTTATTATTCATCGCCTTGCAAAGTTTTAATTGCATAGACAAATCCTCTACTGCT
Source organism: Clostridiales bacterium DTU069 (assembly GCA_001512485.1). Classification (GTDB taxonomy): domain Bacteria; phylum Bacillota; class Clostridia; order DSM-8532; family DSM-8532; genus DTU069. Next base: position 23,512 of record LFRV01000064.1, read on the forward strand.
TCCATTACCCATTCCGGCTATATACAACCCCCCCTGCTTGTCTATTACCGGAGAAGGCCACGTAATCTCCTCTTTTACCCAAATTTTTTGTACCAGTGTGCCGTCCTGCTTTAGAATACGCATATAACCTTTTTCCGCGCATGCATATACCAATCCGTTATATATTACCATTGTGATTTCAATGTCTGATATTTCTCCTCTGCATTTCTTGGCATAACGGACTACTCGGTTTTATTTAGCTAACACCTTGACATATTAGCTAAAATAAATTTATAATATAGCTAATAAAACAAAGGAGTGACTGTGATGAAAGTACCTTCAACCGAAGTTCAGAATAACTTCGGAAAGTATTTAAAAATTGCATCGGAATTGGAAGATGTTATCATAACCCGCAAAGGACGCGAGGTTGCAAAAATCGTCCCAATTGAAGAGAGAACCGTTATTGCTGAGGAAGCCGCAAATTACATCTACAATGACCGGTGGAAGCTCAGCTATGAAGAATTCCTTAAAATGGTGGAAAACTCGGAATTACGATACGAATATATCGACGGGGAGGTTTACCTGCTTGCTTCACCGGCCTACAACCATCAGGTGTCCGTGTCCGAACTGTTTGTTATTTTTTATAACTGGTTTAAAGGAAAGAAATGCAGACCTCTTACGTCTCCCTTTGATGTTACGCTTACAAAAAACAAAGATAACATCAATGTTGTGCAACCGGATATTATAGTGATCTGTGATACGGACAAGATCGACGCTTCAGGGAAATATAAAGGGGTTCCCGCTCTTGTTGTAGAGGTGCTGTCCGGATCTACAAAAACGAAGGATATGGTTAAAAAGCTCAATTTATACATGCAGACCGGCGTGAGAGAATACTGGATCGTTGACCCCGATAAAGAAGAGGTCATCGTTTACTGTTTTGAGAAGCATGACATTGCAGATCATGATACGTATATGGGGGATATGACGGTAAAGTCAAGGGTTTTTAACGGGTTGGAAGTCAAGCTCGCAGAGATATTTACATTTTAAGCTGACTGGCAAAAAGCGCTATTGATGCCTGTCTCTTTTTACCTTTTTTGAACCGGGTTTCTTTGCTGCTATAGGTATTTAAACGGAATTACTCTGTCTTTCGAAGTCAGATACCGTATTGAATCTGCCATACAAATGATTCCGCCTTCTCCAGGAACTTTCCCCCCTTCCTCCTCAAGCTTTAAAAATGCTTTTATATCCTGTTTGTTGGGATTTCCGGTTTTCTTTATTTCTATCGGGTATAAAACGCCATTATTCTCAATCAGTAAATCAATTTCGTTCATATCCTTATCTCGGTAGAAACTGAAACCAAAGTCATCATAACCTTTGTTATAGTAACTTTTTAGTATTTCCGATACTACAAATGTTTCAAACATACTGCCGCTCATTGCCCCAAACTGCAATTGCTCGGGAGTGTACCAGCCTGTCAGATAACTGGCTAATCCGGTATCCAAAAAATATACCTTCGGTGTTTTTACAATTCTTTTATTGAAATTGTGATAATACGGCTGCAGCAAATATATGATCCCTGATGTTCTAAGTATCGACACCCAGTTCTTTACCGTTCCTACGGACTTGCCTATTTCATTTGCAATTCTTGAATAGTTCAGCAATTGTCCTGTCGATGCCGCAAGAAGTCGCATAAATTGTAAAAACGCAATCTCGTCACCGACCTGGGTTAAAGCACGGACATCCCGTTCGATATATGTTTTTACATAATCACTATAAAACTGACGCCAAAGGTTATCATCCACATCAGCATGATACAGTCTCGGCATCGAACCTCTTTGTATGATTGACCATATCTCTTCCTGTGATAACTCCTTTGCATCCTCTTCCGACTGCTCAAGATATTCACCGGTGGGTAAAAATGGCATATTAAATTTTTTCCCCTTGATTTCTCTCAAAGACAGTCCAAGGATTTGAATGATGCCTATTCTTCCCGCCAGCGACTCGGATACGCTTTTCATAAGGTGAAAGGTCTGTGAACCGGTCATATAAAACAACTTTTTTTGTTTTGTTTCATCAGCGATTATTTTAATATAGGGAAACAGTTCAGGCGCATATTGCACTTCATCAAGAACTACCGGCGGAACAAATGTTTTAAAAAATAACCCGCCCTCTTTTCTAGCATATTCCAAGGTTTCCGGGTTGTCGAGCGTAACATACCTCAGATTTCCATACAATTTTTTGAGAACCGTTGTTTTCCCAACCTGTCTCGGCCCGGTTATAATTACCGCAGGGTACATCTCAGAAACTTTTTTTATCGTATCCTCAACATGCCTTCTGATATACATCAGTACACCTTCGTTTCGGCTAATTTTAAATATTATTATAAATTAGCCGAAATATAATGTCAATAATTTCCCAAATCCTAATTTGTTCTTCTTAGAAATAATCACTTCTCTTGGCATATTCTGTTTATTTGTATTATTTATGTCAACATGTCTTCTTATATTATTACGACGAAATCGCTAATATATTATTAGCACAACTGCTACCTACGCGGATAATACCATAATCTTTCCATTTTATGCAGGTTTTTTTAAGTTCCGGAACGCTCGGTTTTCATTGTACCGAAAACACTTATGTGAGTTTCTTTTTGACGCTTACTTATTTGCTACTATTTTCCTATGTGAGTTTCTATTTGACGCTTACGGTTCTTTACAACCTGCTTTCTAAATAATTCTGAAATAACATAAAGCGAAGGCCGCCGGCCTTCGCTTTTATTTATTCCTGCCGTTATAGGTACTTAAACGGAATTACCCTGTCGCACATCTAAATTCCGGCTAATTTCAAGTGACATTGGAAATCAGCCGATATATAATGTCAATAATTCCCCAGATTACTTCTAAATTTTCATTTTTTTCAGCTTGGATCGGATAGCTTTATGTTAATCGCTACAATAATCTATATCTGCGTAATAGAGCATCATAATCCTAATAAAGGGGTTATAATGCTTTCCATTAAAACTTTATCATCTTTTATATTAATCAATGGCAGGCTAAATACTTTTGCCTCTTTTATGTACGGGCATTCTTCGGATTGGAATGAATATATTGTTCCATCTGCCTTATAATCATCATCAGTTTTTAATGTATTATTCCAGCCAAACCAAACATTCCACAAGTCCCAATGATTGCGTTTGCTAATATCGTTATAAACAATTTTCCCTGCAGTAATAATCGGTTCTTCGACATCTTCGCCCCAAAATGTAATGTTTATGCCTTTATTAACGAGACTATCTTTCTTATGTTCATACATTCTGAAAATAGCTTCGACTATCCATCTGTCCGCTTCCTGCAGGCTTGCACTCACATCTCTTGTAATCCTGTTGCCATAGATATTTTTCCATTCCTGATCCATTTGGCTGTCAATTTTAAATATAAGCCGCTGGCATTCTCTGCATACCTGTCGTAAATAATTAAACGCTTTTGTTATTAGATAACCCTTCTGATTTTCATTCACTTTATTCCCCTCCAAAAAAGATATATTCATCCAAATTTATATCTAAATCATACAAGCCATCAAAATAAGTTGTCTTCATATCTAAAATATCCATATAAAAAACGGCATTAGTAGTTTGAAAAGCTTCGCTTAGATCGTCGCCAGGAAGTGATATTCCCGAGAAATCTCTAAGGCCTATTCTATCCATAAACAATAATAAATCATCGACAATTTCTTTTTCCTGTGTAGTGTAATCCGGATACATCATTTCAAAGGTCTTATATAACTGATGCCATTTTAAATGAAATATCTTATCGGAATAATTACTGAATAATTTTTTTATTTCCAGGGTAGAATCCAAAATCTCCGAAAATGCATTATATTCCGTTAAGTATACAATGTAGCCTTTCTTACCGGTAAACCCAGAGACAGACGTTTCAAGAAAATTACCGATATCAGATTGAATAGCAGTAAAATACCGGGCGAGTTGGTCATTTTCTCCGGTCCCGCTTTTCCCCGACTTATATTTTGCTTCAACCAACAGAAGAAAATCTTCATCATTATGAATATGATTTCTAAATACAAGAATTATATCAGGTTCACCGTAATTTAGATTATTAGACCAAAAAATATATTCAACCTCCCTGTAGCACCTTAATTCAATTCCATCAGACTTGAGCTTTTGCCAAAGGCTTGTGTGTTTATCGTCATACAGGACAGCAGACTCAATAAATGGAATCAATGCTACATTAGGCCGTATGTATTTCAGCATGCCGAATAAGGTAGAAGTCAGAATATCCTCTTTATGCTCATATCCCTGCGATTTACCATTTAGGACTGCTTGTATCATGTGATCACCTACTTATAGTATATAATGCTATACCCTTTTGAAGTACCAGTAAGTATTTCTTGTTTTAGGCTTAATGACTAAACCAGTTATTCTATTAAGCATATTCATATCCTTGAGTTTTCTAAGATCTTTACGGAGGGGATTTCCATTACGATTATCACTCTTATAAACACCCTTTTCGATTAAATATGGCATTACATCCTTTGGCTTTACCATACCATTCTGATTGGTTTTCTGTAAAAATTCTTGTATCAGCCGGTCTAATGCTTTTACTCTTTCTTCGAATGTCATAAAACACCTCCTAAATCTTGATATAATCCATATAATCTGTTACTTAATTCAAGCCTCATATCGATCTCGAGGCCTTATCTTCCTCCATTATCGTGATAGTTTTTCAAGATGTACTATTAAGTAATTCCTTTTTTCACACTTCTCTTCCTTCAACCCACGATATGATGAAATTCCAATCCTTAACTCTTCCATCATCATGCAGTATATTAAGAAACATTCCGTCACCCTTTCCAACGTCCCAAATTGCCTTAGCAGAGTTCAATTTTTCACTTATTCCTGCTCTTTTTGCAAAGTAATGCTTCTGCCCCTCAAGTTGTCAGGTAATATGTACTTGTTTTTTGCATTTTGAATAAACCTAATCATTGAAAATCAACCCTTTCCAATATTAATATCTTCTATCGCTTCTTTTACCCAGCTTTTGCATAGCCAATAGTCATTTCATTTTAACAACTGGATAAGTTATCCCGTTTGCTTAAACCTGGAATATTTTATTTCAAGCCTTTCTCTGTCAGGCCACGCTTTTTTATCATGCGGAAGAATAATCTTCGTGTTCTGTAATTCCTGAATCCCATGTTTGAGCATAGGGCCATCAGTTTCATGTAGAATATCCTCTCTGACCTCAATCTTATAATCCGGTGTTACACCAATGATATCAGAATCATATGCCGCATGATGAATTTTGCACAGCGATAAGCCATTGTTTACAATAGGATCACCTAATACTTCGCCATCCGGTATAATATGTGCCGCATCCAAAAGCAAGGCATGTTTCAACCGGCAAAATGCGCATTGCTGCTTATATGCAAGCAGAACCCTTTCTCTGAAAGCTTTTTGGTGAAGCCTGTTTTTTACCGTTGAAGTGATATATTTACGAAGTGCATTTTGTGTATCTTCAGAAATCAACTCTGTTTTATTCTCAAATAGATAATTATGTATGGATGCCATGTCATCCGCAACAACAGTAAATGATAAGGTATTCGGGTTGTCATTTACAATGTAGACAGGCCAAACTGCATGATATTTCGAAGGCACAACCCCGAAAAAGTAGATTAGGGGAATCTGTCTCTTCATAGCCTCCCGAAGTCCCACATTATCTCTATGGAACGGATCAGTACCTCGATAACGGTAAGTAAAGCTCCCATCACCCGAGATGGAATCATCATATGGGCTATTGTAGACAGTGGTAATTGACAGCGGTATCTTTTCGAAAACCTTCGGTTTCCAGATACCTTGCGGTCCGATGAGCGTAATCCGCTGTCCATTATAATAGAAACCCTGCTCCAGAAGAGTTCTGGGAATGATGTCCCCATGGAGTGCCACTTGTTCTTTTAGCCATTGAAATGCCGCTAATCGTATTTTTTCTTCCATAATAATACACCTAAACCATAACACAAGCCGATTTTTTGATTTATATATTTAGAGTTTTGAGCTTTACCATGCCACTATAATTAGTTCTTTCTTCTACACAAACAGCTAGCCCACATTTCACCTTCTTTTCCCGGTCTTACATCTTCAGTTATCCAAATTTCAAGAATCTCCAATTGCTTAATTTCACTAATCAGCACCCTTAAACTGTTTTCATCATAGAAATTAAATAACCTCTCGCCCCTAAACTCTTCGCCCTCGCCATACTTGAATGACCCAAAAAAGATGCCATTCTCTTTGAGCGCCTGAGCTAATTTAGTCATAACACTCTTTATTTTGGCTTTTGGAACATGAAGAAGTGAAGCGCATGCCCAAATACCGTCAAATTCATCCTTAAAGTCCACATCTTCGAATTTCATTAATAATGTTTGCTGCCCGGTCAGTTTACTGCTTAGCCTGACCATTTCTTCCGACGCGTCAATAGACACCACTTTATAACCGCTTTTTAAGAAATAAAGCGAATCCCGTCCAGAGCCGCATCCTGCGTCAAGAATCTTCCCTCCGGGAACAATATATTTCAGAAACCTTTCGCAAGTTTCGCTCATATCGGCAGAGACCGTTGCATTATAAAACTCTTCAGCATATTTGTTGTAAAATTCAATAGTCATACCGCATTAACCTCTTTCTGTTCACGACTGTATTTTGTAAAACTTTGCACATTTACTTTTCAGCCTGTATTCCAGGATATCCTTAACATGCTCGACATATAAACCTGATGCTATCTTTACGATTTCTGAATCCAATATAAGTTCTTTATTGATCTCATCGTAAATGAAATAATTTGAGCTTTTATTGATATACTTTATCGGCATCTGTATCGCTTTGGATCTGTATTTTTCCAGCGACCAATCAAGATAATCTTTGTTTCCGCTATCCTGCATATCCGGCGCATATAAGGGATTTTTATAGAAATCCATCATGCTTTGAGCGATACTGTCCGCTGATACCTTGTGAAGAAGTCTGTTACCCTCTATAAAACATGAAATTGTAGGGATTTTATAAAGCTTGTCCATAGACATTCTTTCCAATTCCCGCAGGAAATCTTCGGCTTCTGTGCCAAGCCATGTTTTTTCTTCTTCATTTAATTCGTCTATGTTATTCAAGAATTGAATGTATCCATTCTTAAGATATTCTCTCGTAGGAATATCGGAACCTTCAAATAAATCCGTTCGAAGAGGCCTTTTGCCGTAATGTGATTTCAGCCTGAAATAGTCATTTTTAAGCCTTACGGAAAGCTTATCATGCTTTCTCATCTCTTCAAACAAATCGATTAGCTTCATATCGAATTGGACATTGCAGCCTTCGGGGTACGTGTGTTCATAAAAAGATCTTCTATCCTTAACCATTGGGTTCTTTCCGCTTAAAAGCAAAGGCAGAACCGGAGCTAATTTATAATTCCCAATAAAATCAAGCACTACGGTAACATTTTTATTTTCGCACTTCCTTAATCCTCTCCCTAACTGCTGCAGGAAGACCGTATAAGATTCTGTAGGCCGCAAAAACAAAACCGTATCTATTTCCGGAATATCCACTCCCTCGTTAAAGATATCAACAACAAACAATATGCTCAGTTCTCCGCTTACCAACTTTTGTATAGCAGTTTTTCTATCCTCCGAGTACAGCCCCTCGCCTGTATGAACGGATGCCGCCGGTATTCCCGCTTCAATAAAAGCTTCCGTCATTGCATTTGCATGCTTTATTGAAGAGCAAAAAGCGATTGCCTTGTTTTTTCTGTAGCGATTATAGTACTTTAAAACCAGCTCAGCTCTTTTGGGTCTACTGAGCGCATCTTCAAGCTCTTTTTCATCATATTTTCCGTTTCTATAGCTGATCTTCGAATAATCGGTGTCATCATAGATGCCATAATAGTTAAATGGCACAAGGTAGCCTCTTTCAATTGCTTCTTTAAGATTAATTTCATAAATAACGTTATCATTACAGTAGGAATAGATATCTTTTTTATCCATTCGAAACGGTGTCGCGGTAAGGCCCAAAAGGAACTCAGGCTTAAAGTAATCCACTATTGCCTTATAGCATTGGGCTGCAACATGATGGAATTCATCAATTATCATATACTGAAAATGATCCGGTTCAAACCATTCCTCATTTAAATACTTTGATTTGCCCAGTGTTTGGACGCTGGCAAAGACAACATCCGCATCCTTTTCCGTTACTGACGCTTTAAACATTCCAAAAGTTTTCTCAGGCATGACTTTTGAAAAACTTTGATAGGCCTGATTTAAAATTTCTTCCCGGTGCGCTATAAACAGGATCTTTTTGAATTTCCTGCTGTCAAAGGCAGCAAGATAAGTTTTCCCAACCCCTGTTGCCATAACGACAAGCCCTTTTGAAACATCGCCTCTTGCCCGCTCAAGATGATATAAAGCTTCAATCTGCGCGCCATATGGCTTAATCAGGCTTGTTTCATATTTTGCTTCATTCTCGGCTGTTCCGGTTGTACTCGATAATTTATCGCGAAGACTTGAACCGGGTTCGTTTTTAAGCAGACTGCTTTGTTTCCATCCAATGCTGTATGCTTTTAGAAGATCGTCTGTTAATTCCACGGAATGATCATTGAAAAGGAGGTTGAAGCTATCATAGAATTGGGAAAACACTTCTTTTGATTCATCTTTAGCTATTTTATAATTCCATTCAACCCCACTTTCGAGCGCAGATGCTGAAATATTCGATGAACCAATATAGATTTCGCTGTTTTGATCATCTTCAAAAATATACGTTTTAGGATGAAAGGATACATCATTGTGCTTAAAAATCCTTATTTCAATTAAGTTTCCGAAATACAGTTTTAGCAGATACAGCGCCGAAGGTTCTGTGATTCCAAGATATAAACCCGTAAGTATCTGAACCTTTGCGCCCATACTTACAGCTTCCTTTAAATCCTCTAAAATTAGTCTTATGCCCGATTCCCTGATAAAAGCAGCTATAATCCTAATTTTTTTGGATTTCCGGATCGCATTTCGCAAGCATGATCCAAGTGTTACTTCATTATTTGTGATTAAAGCACGTGAATAATTCCTCATAGTCTACCTTTACATTTATTAAAAGATACTAATTTCAGTTTTTATTTCTATCCTTCTTCCATTAGCATAACTTACGCAGCGGACAAACGATGTCTTTTTTCAAACATGTTCAATTACACAGTAATTCCTTGAAATGCCATATTTTATAATGATTATATCATTGTTAGCAACAAATTAACAGATGGATCGACAAAATGGGAGTGCAACTGACAAAATTTAAATTACTTATATGAACAGGCGGGGATGTTATTTGCAGCCCAGATATTCTGATATGATATCTATGTATTCCAAATATAACTTTTTTACATTGATTATCGAATTATAGACTATTTCATCTTCTATTTCTTTATATTCATGAACCAAAATGTTTCTCAAACCCGCGGAAGGGGCTATTTTCACTGCAAATTCCATATCTATTACATTGTTTTCAGCAAGATCAATAAACGAATTATAGCGATCCCGCAGAAGACTTTTTCCCATCTTTTTTAAGATCATATTGTTTATGTCCGTTGCGCTTTCAACGATTAATTGCAGTTCACGCTCAATTGCCCTTTTAGTAACCATATTATTGACATAGTCGTCAAAAGTAAGAGCGGCGGTCAATTGCTGCAATTCATTATAATATTTAATTAATATCTCCAGCTTTTTACATATTGTTATATTATCATTCATTAATGCCTCTTCAGCCAAATTTGCCATTTTATTTATTTTGTCTTCCAATATTGACTTATTTTCATGGATGCTTTTTATATAAAACGAACTATATCTTTCAAATAAATTATCTTCTTTTTCGTACAGCACTCTTCCATTAACCGCAATCTCATGCCTGAGTACAGGATCGGCTGTTCTCAAATCAACAAGATCAATTTCACTTTTTTTATGGTAGTGAATTAAATCTTCCAATAGTTCCAGTTTCTCTTGAATTGACAGATGCTCAGCAGAAAGAAAAGCTATGTCGATATCACTTTCATTATTGTAAAATTCAGTGCCATAACTACCAAAATAAACAAGCAGCTCAATATTATATTTTTCTGCTATCTCATTCAATCTTTCTTTCTTCATCGATATGAATTCTCTTAATTTTACATATTTTTTATTTATACCCCAAGTATACCACAGTATAAATTTTCCTACAATTAATCATTTTTTGTAAATGCTGTTTTTGTACGTTATAAAATATAAGGCAAAGGCTATTATTATACCGTGCGCCAAAGAACCATTTTATCGATTTCAGGTATAAACCCGGCCGCAGCCAGTACCGACTTAAGTTTTTCCTTTTGCTCCGGATCTTCAGGCCAATATTTTACCGCAACCCTTTTCCGATCTGGCCAGATTTTTTTTGCCTGAAATGCTTTTTTAAATTCCTGGACAGGTTCGCTGAGTCTGTCTATATCCGAGCTAAATGAAATCTTTTCTCCGTATCGTTCCAGCAGCATAACAGGCCTGCCCCGGAAAAATATAATTGCCGTTCCCGGAACACAGGT
>LFRV01000032.1 GCA_001512485.1 Clostridiales bacterium DTU069
ATCCCGAGTTTGACAGTTGATAAATATAAAAGAGGCGATAAACATTGAAATCTCAAGGTTTACGCCTCTCTTCTGTTTTTCAATAATGTTGTATGGGAACTGCCCCTGAAAAATTTTTTCTACATTTTTTATTAAGTTCTTTTGGCAGGTAGTATTGCTTGTCTAATCCCAGATCAAATACTCCCTCTAATGCGCTTAGTGTTTTCGAACCTGTATACTGTGCAGCGTAGCAAAAGTCCGAGAGATTAGCTACCTGCATGTTCTGTAGAGTTTCAATAATATTTCTCGTGGTAAGGTACGTACTTTTATCGAACCTGTTCAACTTGACTTCAAGCAGCCTAAAAATTAAAAGGGCCGTGTAGCAAATCATGAAATGAGCAATGATTCTTTCTCTTGTGCGGTGGAAATATGGTCTCGATGCAAAATCCGTCTTTAGTATTTTGAAACAATCTTCAATCTGGTAACGCTGCTCATTGATGGCGAGTATGTCCTTTACGCAATCATCCAGATTTGTAGCAATAGCATAAAAGCCGTCATATTTTTCTTCCTCTCTGATTTTCTCAAGGTCCAACTCATATTTATCTTTTGAATGGTTGGCCTTCTTGATGAACCGGGTAACATCATTTGGCCCCTTTTTGTATTCGTAAGGATCCATTTTCTCAAGAATCTTCTTTGCTCTTTCAATTTGACGATTCCTGATGAAACGTTGATATTCCATACTTTTCCTTGAGAACGTAATGATGACGTGCTGCTTTAATGTGGCCTTTGATTTTACTTTTTTTGTTTTTCCGTTATTGAGAACCTTCTCTTCGTAAAGCCCTACATCAAGCAAGGTATTTGCCTCAATGACTTTGTATGCCTTATCCTGGTAAAGCAATCTGTTCTTTTCATCTTTTTTGTCAAAGGTTTTCATTGTTTCAATGCTTACAAGTGAGTCATCAGAAAGAAGTCTGTAATCACAATCATTAAATACAGCCTGTTTCAGGACATCGGATAATTTCTTCACTGACTGAGTAACAACAAAGGCTCTGCCTCCCATGGAGTTAAAGTTTCTTATGTGATAGGAACTAAGACCTGCATCAGCACAATAGATGAATTTGTTCTTCCCGCTGCCAAACATCTTAATAAGCTCTTTTTCAAGTGGAATAACAGTTGTCTGCTCATTTGTGTTACCGGGTGCTATACACATGGAAATCGGAATTCCGTTGGCGTCCATAAACAGTCCCATTTCAACGAGCGGATTAGGTTTATGGTCTTTGGAAAAACCATACTGGCGAAGTCCTGTAAAAACTTCTCCGGTAACATCATCTATATAGTCCGGATCCTGACTTTCCGCCTCGCAATAAAAATTAGTACAATCATAGTAGCAGACGGCAGTATTGCGTTTATGAATCTTTCCACTCGCCTTAAACAGGTATTCGATGTATTCGTTGTAATGTTCATGCATCAGATCCATTGTTCTCATAATATGCTGATAATCAAATACTGGCTCTTCATAGAAAGTATTCAGTTTTTCAAAATTTCCGAGTTTAGAATCTGGAGCAAGGATTCTTGAATAGGTCATAAACCTGTTTACAAGGTCAGGATTGAAGGTGATTTTTCTGTCTTTTGTGATGTTATTGAAGAACTTATCGATTTCAAGCTGATAGTAAAGTCTTTGTATATATAAATAACCTACATTTTTCAACATACTCGCGGAAACAGCCGCATCAGTTGCTCTGATTTTTTGAGCGAAATCAAGGTG
>LFRV01000034.1 GCA_001512485.1 Clostridiales bacterium DTU069
ACGTCGGTCTCCCAGATATCCCAGCGCAGAGGGTCAAAACCTAACACGTTCCAAATCTGAGCCGCGCCCTCGGGGCTGACTTTGGCATCAAACAAAAATCTCTTCGCAAGATCCTGGTTTTTGCATTGAGTGGTAACACATGTTCCCGTACCGCCGAAAACAGGCGCAACATCGTTGTCGGTCCACTTCGGTATCGGAGCGATTTGTACATTGCCTTTAAGCTCGGGCATATAGTCGGTAAATCTTCCCATATACCAAAGAGGCAACAACATAGACGCGGCGCCGCCCTTTGCCATGAATCCGAAGTATTCTTCGGTGTGGAAATTTCCGCCCGGTGTTGTTATTGCTGTTCCTTCTTCAAGCATGTCAAGCATAAACTGCAGTGTTTTTACATTAATGTCATTATCTATGATACATTCGCCGTTTCTGTCAAAATAATCGGATTTCTGCTGCGTGATCATAATGTAATAACACCATGAATCGCTTATCTCGAAAGTAATAATTGGTTTCCCTGTTTTCTCGAGCACTATTTTGCCCGCTTCACGCAAATCATCCCAATATTTTAAGTCTTCTACCTTAACGCCGGCCTGGTCTAAGATCTCGGTATTGTAGTATATGACCGGGGCGCCAACATGATATTCAATGCCGTAATACGTATCGCCCTTTTTATAGATGTCCAGAACAGCCTCAAGGAAACTGCTCTTTTCGGCTTCAATAAT
>LFRV01000024.1 GCA_001512485.1 Clostridiales bacterium DTU069
ATTTTTCTGCATCCTTGTTATTAAGTATTATCGCTTATTTCAGAACTTCGCAATTTACTTTTGACAGCATTCCTTTTTATCATTTTTTGAATATTATGCAAAATTTGAATTTATTTATAAACAGTTTGAATATTCAAATTATGCATGTAATTGAAATAATAAATGTTTACAGGCCCTGCCGCCGTATGTACAATATGCACATACAAAGCATAGGAGGTCGCTTCTAAATTGTACACTCATTACAAAAATATTATAAGACATATTAAAAATTATTACCAATTATATATTCTTGTTTTACCTGCTGTGATAATTATTTTTTTGTTTAACTATATTCCTATGTACGGAGTTCAAATTGCATTCAGGGAGTTTGATCCGACAAAAGGTTTTGCAGGCGGTGAATTTGCAGGTTTAAAGTATTTTATTAAATTCATTAAATCATTTCAATTTACCGATTTGATAAAGAATACGTTTTTGCTGAGCTTTTACTCAATAATAGCGGGTTTTCCCGTGCCAATAATACTGGCTTTGATAATAAATCAGATAAAAAACTCAAAAGTTAAGAAATTTATACAAACTGTTTCTTATATGCCGCATTTTATTTCGGTTATAGTATTGGTAGGAATGTTGTCGATATTCCTGTCTCCTTCATCGGGTATCATTGGACATATATATAGAAGCCTTGGCCTTGAGGCTGTAAATTTTATGGGTGCAACCAAATACTTCCGTTTTATTTATGTTTTTTCCGATATCTGGCAGCACTCCGGATGGAACAGCATCATATACATAGCGGCGCTATCGGCTATAGATCCAAATTTATATGAAGCGGCGGAAGTAGATGGAGCAAGCAGATGGCAAAAATTAGTTATGATTGACATCCCAAGTCTTATACCTACGATAGTTATTTTATTGATACTGAATTCGGGAAATATTTTAAATATTGGGTTTGAAAAGATTTATTTAATGCAGAACAGCATGAATCTTCCCGTTTCGGAAGTTATATCCACATATGTTTATAAAATTGGGATAATGTCCAACCAAATCAGTTATTCATCTGCTATTGGTTTGTTTAATACACTTATAAACTTTATCTTCCTTATTACTGTGAATTTCATTTCCAAAAAAATAAGCGACATTAGTTTGTGGTAGAGGAGGAAGCCGAATGAAACGACAAAGCAGCGAATTTTTGTATAACTTTATAAATATATTACTTTGCGTATTTATAGTAATAGTCGTTATATATCCCGTATATTTTGTTGCTATCGCTTCAATAAGCAACCCCTCGTCTGTCGCAAACGGGAATGTATGGTTATATCCAAAAGGATTTACAATGATGGGATACGAGGAAATTATGAAAGACGCAAGGATCTGGATGGGATATAAGAATACTTTGATATATGCAATTGGCGGCATGCTTATCAGTATGTTTTTTACAATGCCTGCAGCCTATGCTCTTTCAAGAAAGGACTTTAAAGCGCGGGGCTTCCTGATGCTGTACTTCACTTTTACAATGTTCTTCAACGGCGGACTGATTCCAACTTATTTGACAGTTAAAAATTTCCATCTCGATAATACAATTTGGGTGATGTTAATTCCATTTTCGGTAAATGTATACAATATCATTATAAGCCGCACATTTTATCAAAACAACATACCCGGCGAACTGCTTGAAGCTGCAATTCTTGACGGATGCTCAAATATCAGATTTTTCATAAAAATTGTTCTTCCGCTTTCAAAAGCAATCCTTGCCGTTGTATCGCTTTATTATATTGTAGGTTATTGGAATGAATATTTTAAAGCGTTGATATACCTGCGTGAAGATAAACTATATCCGCTTCAGATGGTTTTGAGAGATATATTGGTAAGAAACCAGGCGTATGCTTCAGGTCAATTGGGCGCCGGGGCCTCGGCTGAGGGAAGCGTGCAGCAGAAAGCCGATCTTGTAAAATACGGTGTCATAGTAGTTTCCTCACTGCCGATTATAATAATCTATCCGCTGATTCAAAAATATTTCGAAAAAGGTGTTATGATTGGTTCGCTGAAAGGCTGATCCGCATGATTTTATCCTGTTTAACAGGTAAAATATATTATTAAGGAGGAGTTTCAAATGAGAAACAATAGGATTTTGGCTTTAATCATTCTGACATTGTTTATGCTTTCAATTATCCTTGCCGGCTGTACCGGTTCCGGGAAAGCTAATTCGGGCAGCAACGTACAAACAGCCGAGGGAGGGGGGACATCCGGAGATGTTACGCTGAGAGTGATTGCCGTTACGCATTCGTGGACAAAGGACCTGGATGACATACCAATGTTTAACAAGCTTAATGAGGAAATTGGAGTTAAGATCGTATGGGAACAAATCAGAAGCGGATGGGATGAAAAGAAGAATACGGTACTTGCCAGCGGAGATGTTCCTGATGTATTTATCGGATGGGGTATAACAGACAGTGATATTGCCGCTTTTATTAATGTGTTTATGCCGCTGAACAGTTTAATTGAGTCCTACGCCCCGAATATAACAAGAATGTTCAACGAACAGCCTGATGTTAAAGCGCTCGCGACAGCAGTTGATGGAAACATATACGGGCTTCCTTCAATAATTCCGCACAGACCGAACAGCTTTAATATTCATTCAATCAACCGTGTTTGGCTCGATGAGCTGGGTCTTGATACGCCTACCACGTTCGACGAATATTATAATGTGTTAAAAGCGTTCAAGGAACAGGATCCGAATAAGAACAACAAACAGGATGAAATTCCGTTCGACTGGGCTCCTGAAAGAGGTTTGTTCACGGCTATGAGCATGATTGGAGCATATGGAAATTACGCGGAAGATTTTTCGGGAGAATGGACTACTGCAAAAGATGGCAAATTTGTTTTTCTGCCGGTAACAGAAGATTACAAAAAACTGGTTTCCTATTTGCATAAACTTTATTCTGAAGGGCTTATTAATCAGGAAGTCTTCACACAGGACTATTCTCAATTCCAGGCTAAATCAAAGGATCCTGATTACGAGATAGTTGGTTCTACAATGGGTTGGTCACTGGAGGACAGGTTTGGTCCGGTATATGCCAAAGATTACGAAGTGCTTTTACCTCTTGCGGCAGAAAAAGGGATAAAGCCTATTTGGCCCGCACATCCCCCCAGAACCAAATATCTGACCAATAAGGCGCAGATAACAACGAAAAATAAGAATCCGGAAATAACAATGAAGTGGCTCGACGGATTCTACACCGAAGAAATGTCGGCATTGGGCTATTACGGATCTCTTGACATATGCGTTAAAAAAGAAGGGGATAAATACATAGTCCTGCCTCCGCAAGACGGTATGGGAGCAGATGAATGGAAATGGACAAATGCATTGGTTGACGCAGGTTTAATGTATGTATCGCCTGAGCTTGACAAAAGGATAATAGCTCCCGCGTCCATCACTGAACGGCTGGAGCACGATGCCTTATATGCACCGTATTTCCCGAAAGAGGAGGACATTCTGCCTATTTTGAAATTTTCCAAGGATGATATGGATGAGCTTTCTATCATTAAAACTGATATATTTAAAATGGTAGATATAAAATGGGCACAGTGGATAATTGAAGGAAATATAGAGGCGGAATGGGATTCTTATCTAAACCAGTTGGAATCAATGGGGCTTTCCAGAATGAAAGAGATATATCAGAAATATTATGATGAATACCTTGGGAAATAAAATGTTAATTTAACTAAAAAGCGTTTAAGAGGGAGATGGCTTTCAGCCATCTCCCGATAAAAAGACTCAGAAATCCTTAGAATGCATATGTTCAGCCGAATCCTGCAGTACACAAAAAACACTTAACTAATACCTGTTTGAGGGATATAATGGAGTCAGCAATATAAATAAGGGGCGAAGGGAGCGAACAATGCGGAGCATAAAAGAAAAGTTGATAAAAAAGAAAACTTTTATCAAATACCTTATTTCTTATATGCTTGTTTTTATTTTGCCGATCTTATTAATTCTGTTTCATTTTTATCCCGAAACCACAAAAATAATAAAGAAAGAAGCTCAAAATTCCGAAACTGTTCTATTGTCGCAAATAAATGATTATGTAAGCATTCAGGTGGATTCCCTGTTTAATTGCGCATCTGCCATACACTTAAGCAGGGATATTACGAGCAATTTATTTTTTAAAGGCAGCGAATTTAATACACTTTTAATAATGGAGGAACTTAAAAAAATAGCGGGAACAAATCCTTTTATCGAGAGGGCATTTCTATACAGCGCTTCAAATGGGAAATTCTATTCCCATACAGGAACGATAAGCGAAGAAGAATTTGGGAAACATGGGAGTTATTTTTATTATGAGAACTGGCAACAAAAAGATATTATAAATCTTATAAATCAGACAAGTAATCTGGTTATCCGCCCTTCTGAAAAAGTAATTCTTCCGTATGGAAACAGTATTAATGCCGTTACATTTATTATCCCAATTCCTTTAGGAAGCAGTCTTCCGTATTCGGTTCTTATGATTGTCGTGGAAGAAAAAAGCTTTTTCTCGTTTATGAAAAATGAATTTGAAACTCATAATGGCAATATTATTATTCTTGACAGCAATAATGTGCCTATTGTTAAGAAAGAAAATGCGGAATACCTTTACACAGAGGATTTTATTTCTTTACTGGAAAATTTCGATACAGACGGTTTTATGCAAACAAAATTGTTGGGTGTCGATTATATCATATCGGTTTTGAAATCCGACTCGCCAGCTTTTACATATGTGAGTCTGACCCCTGTTGATGCTCTTCTGGAAGAGCTTAATATAACAAAGAGAAATACTTTATTCCTTGTCTTTATTATTGTTGCTGCCGGTTTAATCCTGATTGCTTTTGCAATGATAATAAATTACAGACCTATAAATATAATAAAAAAGCATATTCTAAGCAGATCAGAGGAATGGCTTAGCAATACGGACGATTTTCAATTGATTCAGCAAGTCATCATGAAGCTTCAAAACGAAAACAAGGAATTGGTTAACCGTATTTTGTTAAATAAGAATATAGTATCCGAGTATTTCCTCATTCAATTTATAAATGGAAATATTGATAATGAAAAAGGTTTTGTTGAGTATGCTGATGAATATGGCATTATTCTTAAAGACAAAGTATGCTGCTTTGCCTTTTATGCAATGGATAGGAATACGCTGCAGCTTTTGAATGGTTTTAATGAAATGCTGAAATTAAATTCGGATTTATCTGCCGGTTATTTGATAAAAGGAATGAGGCAGGAAGATTTTATATTAATTCTTACCTTTGATTCGGAGAAAGATATTAAACGATATTATGAGATGTTATATAAAATGATTTCACAAACGAGCGGAAATATAAAAATCGGAATCGGAACGATTGAGGATGTGCAAGACGCAAACAAAGCCTATATTCTTAGTCTTGTCGCACTGGAAAATGCGATAATTGAAGATGATGTTGCAGTTCTGTTCTATGACGAAATAAACCTGGAGCAAAATGATAATTTGATGATCTTCTTTGATTATATAAAAACGCTTGAAATCGCGATATACCGGAATGACTTGAAACAAATGCGTTTTTCCATGGACAATATTATCAGACTCATAAGGACCGGCATTAAAAATGTATTCAGACTCAAAACCGTTTATATTACAGCGTATAATTTGTTTATAAAGGAACTGAAAAAATACGGCGTTGATCGAAACTTCATTTATGATGTTCATGAGATGAAGAACTTTGATGTTGAATATGCGGTAACATGTTTGGAAGATCTGTACCGGCTGCTGTCCGAAAGAATAGGAATGAATAAAGACAGCTGTGACAGAGGGCTTCCGGATATATCTGAGATTATTCTTTATCTTGAAGACAATTATTCCGACTGTAACCTGTCATTGCAGTATATGGCATGCAAACATAACACAACGTACTCAAATTTCAGCCATTACTTTAAAAAGAATACGAAAGAGAATTTTTCGACTTATTTGGAAAGGATACGGATGCGGCATGCAAAGGAACTATTGAGATCGGACATGCCAATTGATAAAATAGCTTTAGTGGTTGGATATACAAATTCAAACAGTTTTAACCGCGCTTTCAAAAGACAGGAAGGAACTACACCGGGAGAATTCAGAAAGATTCATGCCGGAAATAAATAATAACCTTATTCAATAAGAATATCTGAAAGGAAGGAATGATATGGGCATATTTACAAGGGTCGGAAATCGGATAATATGGCAGATGGATGGGGAAAAATTGATGCTTGAACCATGGGGTGTCAACAGTCTAAGGGTTCGATCCAGAATGATGGGTGAAATCCTGGATTCCGATTTCGCACTGCTCCCTGCGAAGACACAGCCTGTGCAAATTGATATTAACGAACATGAAGCAGTTATTGCGAATGGCAAAATAAAAGCCGTACTAAAAGAAGAAGGCTGGTCAGGAAGGTGCCAAATCAGCTTTTATAATGATAAAGGAGAGCTCTTGCTTAGGGAAATAGGACAAAATGGAGCGCTGAATTTACGAGCCCGCGGATTCAAGCCGATTATCGGCGGCGATTACCGTCTGACCGTAGCTTTTGAGAGTAATGAAAATGAGAAATTATATGGCATGGGGCAGTACCAGCAGGAAATAATGAACATAAAAAACTGCAGTTTTGAACTTGCGCACCGTAACTCCCAGGCAAGCATCCCATTTGTGCTGTCCAGTCTTGGATATGGTTTTCTGTGGCACAATCCGGCCATAGGAAGGGCAAGCTTTTCGAAAAACAAAACCGAATGGTATGCGGAAAGCACAAAACAAATGGATTACTGGATTACCGCGGGCGATACTCCCGCCGAAGTCGTGGAAAGATATGCCGATGTTACGGGCAAGGTTCCTATGATGCCGGAGTACGGCCTGGGGTTTTGGCAGTGCAAACTCCGCTATTACAACCAGGAGCAGCTTTTGGAGGTTGCACGGGAATATAAGCGCAGAAATCTCCCCATTGATGTAATTGTATGCGATTTTTTCCATTGGCCTAAAATGGGAGATTTCCGGTTTGACGAAGAATTTTTTCCTGATCCTCAGGCTATGGTTGCTGAACTGAAAGAAATGGGCATTGAACTTATGGTTTCGGTCTGGCCCCAGATTGACCTGGAAAGCGAGAATTATAATGAAATGAAAAGCAAGGGCTTTCTTGTAAAACCCGAAATGGGCGTTAACATCAGCATGCTTTTTGGCGGTTACAGCAACTTTTTCGATGCCACAAACCCGGAAGCAAGAAAGTATGTATGGGAAAAGTGCAGGAAAAACTACTATGATTACGGCATAAAAATTTTCTGGCTTGATGAAGCGGAACCGGAGTTCAGTGTCTATGATTTTGATAATTACCGTTATTATTTAGGTCCTAATGTTCAAATCGGCAATATTTATCCGCAGTTGTATTCCAGAGCCTTTTATGAAGGAATGAAAGCGGAAGGACAGCAGAATATAATAAATCTTGTGCGCTGTGCCTGGGCGGGAAGCCAGCGGTACGGGGCTTTGGTATGGTCGGGGGATATTTTCTCCAATTATGAAGACTTCAGAAAACAGATATGTGCAGGACTGCATATGGGGCTGTGCGGCATCCCCTGGTGGACAACCGATATCGGAGGATTTCATGGAGGAGATCCGGATGATGAAGGCTTCAGAAGACTTTTGGTACGTTGGTTCCAATACGGAACATTCTGTCCGGTTATGCGGCTGCATGGAGACCGGAAGCCATCCACGAAATTGTATCGCAAGGACGGAAGTCCGGCTCTTTTCACGGGAGGCAATAATGAAGTCTGGAGTTTTGGTGAGGAAACTTATGAAATTCTTAAAAAGTATATGAATATACGCGAGAAAATCCGCCCATATACACGTGAACTGATGAGACAAGCCCATGAAAAAGGAACCCCTGTTATGAGGACAATGTTTTATGAATTTCCCGATGATGAAATATGCTGGGAACTCAAGGAACAGTATATGTTCGGAAGCGATCTTTTGGTGGCGCCGGTAGTTTATGATAACATGACCTCAAGAAAGGTATATTTGCCCAAAGGAGCGGTATGGACGAATCTGCATGACGGGAAGCAGTATGAAGGGGGCCAATTTGTCCTTGTTGACGCACCTTTGGATGTTATTCCCGTGTTTACGATAAACGGAAGAAGATCGGAGTGGATCGGTATAATATAATCGGGTATAATTGTTTCCATCGGCAGGAAATGATTTTGGTGCGAATAGTAAATATCCGATGGTTTTTTGACAGGTCTTGACGCGGGAAGGAATAAAATGAAAGAGATCCATGTTTCGAAAATTATTGATGCCGTTGAAAAGCTGTGTATCGATTCCAATTACTATTTGAACAAAGACATATATAAAGCTCTGGTTTCGGCACTGGATGCCGAAAAATCGGAAAACGGCAGGATGGTTCTTGAAACTATTATAAAGAACGCCGAGATTGCCGCGGAGGAAAAGATGCCAATCTGCCAGGATACGGGTATGGCCGTCATTTTTCTGGAAGTGGGGCAGGATGTCCGGATAACGGGCGGAAACCTTTACGACGCCATCCAGGAAGGCGTGCGCCGCGGCTATAAAAATGGTTATTTGCGCTGTTCGATCGTGAAAAATCCGCTAAAGCGCGAGAACACCGGGGATAATACGCCTGCGGTAATACATACCGAAATTGTGGACGGAGACGGGCTTAAAATTATCGTTGCACCGAAGGGTTTTGGCAGTGAGAACATGAATACCGTCGCAATGCTTAAGCCTTCGGACGGTGTTGAAGGCGTCGTAAATTTTGTTATAAAAACGGTAAGTGATGCAGGAGCTAACCCGTGCCCGCCTGTTATTGTCGGCGTCGGCATCGGCGGGACGATGGAAAAAGCCGCGCTGCTCGCGAAAAAAGCGCTGCTGCGTCCCCTGGATTCCCGGTCGGCGGATCCTGATATCGCGGAATTGGAAAGGAACCTGCTGACTGAAATTAACAAACTTGGAATAGGTCCTGCCGGCATTGGCGGAACGACAACAGCTTTGGCTGTTAATATAGAAACATACCCGACACATATCGCGGGGCTGCCGGTAGCCGTGAATATCGGCTGTCACGCGACGCGCCACGCGTCGGTTATTTTGTAATTAAAAGGAATTGTTATGGGAAACAAAAAATCAGGCTGCCTTTATATTGTCGCTACCCCTATAGGAAACCTTGAAGATATCAGCTTCAGGGCTATAAAGACATTGAACGGGGCCGATCTTATTGCCGCGGAAGACACAAGGCATACTTTAAAGCTTCTCAATTACTATAACATAAAAAAGCCGCTTATCAGTTATTTTGAGCATAATAAGAGGGAACGGGGCAATGAAATTATTTCGCGGCTGAAAAACGGAAACAGGGTTGCGCTCGTTACTGATGCCGGAACTCCGGGAATTTCGGACCCGGGTGAGGACATAGTGAAACTTGCGATTGAAAACGAGATTCCCGTTGAAATGATACCCGGTCCGACCGCACTGATAATGGGTTTGGTGTTATCCGGCCTTCCGTGCGGGAAGTTTTGTTTTGAAGGGTTTCTGCCGCACAGAAAAAAAGAACGGATAAAACGGCTCGAATCAATCCGCTGTGAAGAAAGAACAATTGTGTTTTATATTCCACCGCACCGGGCTCTTGATGTGCTGCGCGATTTACATTCCGTTCTCGGAAACCGGAAAAGCGCTCTTTGCAGGGAACTGACAAAAAAACATGAAGAAGTAATCCGGGGTACGCTCGGGCAGATAATCGAAACGTTGTCTTCAAGGGAGAGTATAAAAGGCGAAATGGTGCTTGTTGTTGAAGGTGAAAAAACACCGGAACCAATGCCGGAAGACAGGCTTTCGTCTATGCCCGTAACCGATCATATAGAGCATTATATCAGCAGCGGTCTTAACTTGAAGGATGCGATGAAACAGGTCGCCAAGGACAGAGGGGTTTCAAAAAGCGATGTATATTCTGAATATATAAAAAAAAAGAACCGGGTTGATTAGGTTTGCTTTAAAATATGCTAATTAAAATCATAAGGGGCGTATGATTTACGCCCCTTACGGTTTTTATAATTTTTTCAGATCTTTCAGGCAATTAGGACAAATGTTTTTGCCTTTAAATACGGTAATGTCCTTGGCATTATCACAGAAGATGCAAGCAGGTTCATATTTCTTAAGGATGATTGTTGATTCATCCACATAAATCTCCAGCGCATCCTTCTCAGCAATGTCAAGAGTTCTCCTTAATTCAATCGGCAATACTACACGCCCTAATTCGTCTACTTTTCTTACAATTCCTGTAGATTTCATATGTAATTACACCCCCCTAACCTAAAAGCTGTAAACAAAGATCGACATATTTCTTTTTGCTATAATACCATAAATGCCAATAAACGTCAACTATTTATTTGAAAATTTTACTGAATGTTTATATTTAATTTATGGCAATAATGCCATAAATTATCAGCAATAAAAACCGTTTTTTAAGACCGCCGATCATTGTCTATAACCGTTATATGTATACATTCCGGACATGTATCATAGAATTAATTGAATAAAAATCTATAGGTTTTCAAAATGTTGAATTATCTGTGGCTGGCAATGATATTGCTCGGCATTGGCTGGGCAGCGGTAACGGGACGCCTCGGTGATGTCACGAAAGCGGTTATTTCAAGCGCCGAGGAAGGAGTTCAGCTTTCAATAATATTACTAGGCATATTATGCCTATGGTCGGGTGTTATGAAAATAGCTCAAAAGGGCGGCCTGATCCGTTCGCTGACAAATGTTTCAAAATTTTTGTTTGCAAAACTGTTTCCTGATGTACCTAAGGACCATGGTGCAATGGGAGCGATGGTTTTAACATTCGCGGCAAATTTTCTTGGTCTCGGGAATGCGGCCACTCCTCTCGGAATTAAAGCAATGGAGGAGTTACACAAGATTAATAACAGAAGCGATACGGCAAGCGACGCAATGATCCTGTTCATCGTTATTAACGCGTCATGTCTGCAGTTCATTCCGACAAATGTGATTGCGCTGCGTGAAGCGGCCGGATCGGCAAATGCCGTGGCAATTCTGCCGCATGTATGGATATCGTCGTCCATATCGACAATTACCGCGATTATTTTCTATTATTTATTCCTGTTGATGGAAAAAAGGCGGGATTATTCAATATGGCATTTATGAGCATATTATCCGAAGCGGCAATCCCTGCGGTTATTATCGCCATACTTATTATTGGAGCATGGAGAAACGTGCCTGTATTTGACGCGTTTCTTGAAGGAGCGAAGGAAGGTCTTGCTACAGCTATAAGGATTTTGCCCGTTTTAGTCGGCATTATGCTTGCTATAAACATATTTGAAGCATCGGGTGCCCTGGACATTATTGTTACGCTATTAAAACCTGTGGTGAATTTTTTGGGAATACCGGAGGAAATAGTCCCAATGGCTATATTAAGGCCAATTTCAGGCAGCGCGTCATTGGGTTTGTTAAGCCGCCAGTTGAAAGAATACGGTCCGGACAGCCTTGCAGGAAGAATACTTTCAGTTATGATGGGTTCCACTGAAACGATATTTTACACGGTAGCTGTTTATTTTGGCGCGATAGGGGTGAAAAAAACAAGGGGTACGGTGTGGATCGCGCTGATTGCCGGCATGGCGGGCATGATATCATCGGTAATAGTATGCAAGCTGCTGCCCTGATTCGTTAACCCGAACCAGGACCCGCGGAGATAATGTGCATAATGTACATAAACTGCTTATGAACTATTGTACAATAACGTCAACAAAGAGCTTCATTTGCAAGAGATATACAGTTCAGCTCGGGCAAGTCGAAACTCGCAAAAATGCTTAGAATGATTTTTGCAGGAAGCATTTTTGCTCAGACAGTCGACTTGCTTATCCTCGCTCTGACTGTATATCTCTAATGCTGCATTCCGCTATAGTTTCCGTTATTGCACAATAGTTCTTTAACCGTACTGAGCTATAACCGCGAAATAATGCCGAAAACCAGCGGATGATACCGCATCAATCATTCATTTGAGGCGGTCTGTTTTTATAGGCGGCCGCTACCTTGCAATTTACAAAAAAATAATGGATAATTAATTGTATAAATAAGCGTAAACAGGCGCGTAAACGTATTATAGTACGAGAAATTTTTTTGTATTATGTGGGCGATTAAGGGGTTGAAGATGGATACAAAAGTACGGATACTGATTGTTGATGATGACGTCAATATTTGCCAGTTAATAATGCTGTACCTGGAAAAGGAAGGCTACGAAAGCCGTGCCGTATATAATGGAAAACAGGCGTTGGAAGTTTTCAGGGAGTTTACGCCGAATTTGGTTATTCTCGATATAATGCTGCCCGGCATGGACGGATGGCAGGTTTGCAGGGAGATACGGAAATTCAGTTCAATTCCGATAATCATGCTTTCCGCCCGCGACGAAACGTTCGACAAGGTGCTGGGGCTCGAATTGGGCGCCGATGATTATGTTGTCAAGCCTTTTGAACCGAAAGAACTTGTTGCGAGAATAAAGGCTGTGCTGCGCCGGTACGACAGGCTCGACAATAACCAGGAACAGTTGATTTTCCCGGGGCTTGTTGTTAACAAGTCAAATTATACGATACGCATACATGGAAAAGAGATGGAAATCCCGCCGAAAGAACTTGAGCTTCTTTATTTTCTTGCGTCCAACCCGAATAAAGTTTTTACAAGAGAGCAATTGCTTGAAAATGTCTGGGGTTTTGATTTCTACGGTGATACGAGAACGGTTGATGTTCACGTTAAACGCCTCAGAGAAAAGCTTGAGCCGCCTGATCCTCACTGGCAGCTTAAGACCGTATGGGGAGTCGGCTATAAGTTTGAGGTGAAGTAATGTTCCGGACTATTTTCCAAAAAATGATGATTATCTTTATAGCGGTTTTGCTGGTTTGCTTCATATTATCCGGTGTTCTGTTCAATGCCGCGCTGAACAGGTATGTTATAGGCCAGCGTACCGAAGTGCTGGACGAATACGGAAGCCGGATTGTATCCGTACTGCAGATTTTACTCGAAAACAGGTTTGATCCAACTTCTTCGGTTATTTTCAGCAGCATGCTTGAAACGGTCGCGATAAATACATCATCATTAATATGGATAGTAGATGATCAGGGATATATTCTGCTTTATTCGTCAATTCCGCCGCAGTTTACGAGTAAACTGCGCAGCAGTAACGGCATGTACCAGTTAACCGATCCCAAGCAATTCGCGGTAAAAAACTCATCGGATCCTTTGCATGAAACAGGATCCTTTTATGGTTTGTTCAGTGATACAGGTATGCAGTGGCTTACAGTGAAAATACCGTTCTATTTTCCCGATATTAAGCTGAATAACCGTATTTTTCAGGGGAATATAATGATGCATACGCCGGTTCCCGAAATAAAGAAGACAGGAACGACAATTCTGAAGCTTATTATACCCGCGGTTTTCCTTTCTTTGTTTATTTCAATAATTCTGGTTTATTTTTTGTCAAAAAGGATAACAAATCCGCTTAAGGAGATGACGCTTGCCGCAAGGAGAATATCATCGGGAGAATGGCAGAATAAACTGAACTATTCAGGAAACGATGAAGTCGCGGTATTGGCGGAAAGTTTCAATCACATGGTGGAAACGCTTGAGAACCTTGAAAAGATGCGGCGTGATTTCATTGCGAACATATCCCACGAACTGAGAACGCCGATGACATCAATTAACGGATTCATAGAAGGTATTCTCGACGGAACGATTCCGGCCGAAAAACAGAAGGATTACCTTAATATCGTAAAGGATGAAGTAAAGAGGCTTCAGCGGCTGGTCAGCGATTTATTGGACATAGCGAGGATGGAAGCCGGAGAAATGACAATGAATATTTCGACGTTTGATATCTGTGAAGTTGTCAGGATTGGCGTAATATACCTGCAAAAGGAACTCGAAGATAAAAATCTTAATTTCCGCGCGAATTTTGAAAGGGAAGCTATGTTTGTTTCCGCCGATAAAGACGCGATACAGAGAGTTATAATAAATCTTCTGCATAATGCCGTTAAATTTACTCCTGAAGGAGGGAACATATCGGTAACAGTTTTCGAGGCAAAAGGCAAAGCCGAGATTTCGGTTTCGGATTCCGGCGAGGGTATTCCTGAAGAGGATTTACCGTATGTTTTTGATCGTTTCCATAAAGCCGATAAGTCCCGCAGCAAAGATAAAACGGGCGTCGGGCTTGGATTGTATATAGTCAAAAATATAATAAAAGCCCATAACGAATATATAACTGTCCAAAGTAAAACAGGCGAAGGAACCACATTTACATTTCATCTGACTCTTGCTCAATCCTGAACGCATAAATTCACAAATTATTCACACTGGTGTAAAAATTCATGGGTAAAATATTCATGTAAAATAAAGTCATTGTACATTTAACATTGCATAATATGAAAGTAGCCTGCAGCAGTTTGTACATGCTCAGATTATTTATAGATTGAAAAAAGTATTTTACGTATGAAAGGAGAGATATCAATGGATGGATTCAAGGATTTCGAAAAAAACGATACAAACGGAAACAACTACTGGCGCGGTAACTACAACGGCCAGTACAAGGCCCAGGATCCGTACTACAGCTATTACAGCGCATATAAGCAAAATGAGTACGACGATTTAAAGACATCCTCCTTTTATTCCGAGCGTTATCAAAAACCACACAAGGGTAAGATAAAGGAAATTATAGTGCCGCTTATCATTGTCGCGTTGTTAAGTTCGGTTATCGGAGGCGCACTTGTAGGTGCCTGGTTCCAGTTCGGTGCCCCAGCGCTGGCCGGTGATACAGGGAATAAAGTTATTGATAACAATAGCATTGATACACAGCCTGTAAAACAAATTGAAATTGTCGACAGAACCGATTCTCCGGTAACGGCTATAGCAGAAAAAGTCAGTCCTTCAATTGTCGGTATCCAGGTTAACTACAGGATACAGGATTTCTGGTTTGGAACGCAAATGGGCAGCGGCTCCGGGTCCGGAATAATAATCAGGAGCGATGGCTATATCCTTACAAACAATCATGTTATTGATCGCGCGGCCGGAACCGGAAATACAATGGCGCAGGGAGCTTCAATCAACGTGATTCTGCCTTACCAGAAAGACCGATCCTACGAGGCGAAAATAATAGGCCGGGATGAAAAAACCGATCTTGCGATACTGAAAATTGATCTTTCGGATCTTCCCGCAGCTGATCTCGGTGATTCCGATGAACTGAAGGTGGGAGAATTGGCTGTTGCAATTGGAAATCCCGCAGGAATAGAATTTATGGGTACGGTAACATCCGGTATTATCAGCGGCCTGAATCGTGAAGTGCAAATCAGTCAGAACCATAAACTGAAAGTAATTCAAACCGATGCCGCGATAAATCCCGGAAACAGCGGAGGAGCTCTCGTTAATTCGCGCGGGGAAGTAATAGGAGTCAACACGTTAAAGATCAGCGGAGTAAGCGGAGAATATGAAGGGCTCGGTTTTGCGATACCTATAAACACGGCAAAGGAAATAATAGACGACCTTATAGTTGAAGGATATGTAAGGGGCCGTCCGAAGCTCGGCGTGTATTTCGATCCCCGTCTGACCGAGGAAAGGGCCGAACAGCTCGGCGTTCCGATGGGATTCCTTGTGTATGAGGTTGAACCGTTAAGCGGCGCGTACAATGCGGGTATAAAAGTAGGCGACATAATAACCGAATTCAACGGCGTAAGGGTTAAAGACTTTATCGAACTCGAAAATGAAAAGAACAAATACAAAGCCGGAGATGTCGTAACAATAAAGCTGTACCGCATAAAAAACATCGAAACAAGGGAAGGCGAATATTTGACACTAGAGGTTACGCTTGGAGAAGATAAGGGATGACAAGTATTTGAAACAGGGCCCGGTTTAGTACCGGGCTTTGTTTTTTATGCCTATTTTATTTTCCTTCTTTTCAATAATGTATCAAATATGTATAATAGGATTGTACTTTGCCTGACTGAAAGCGGGACAGATTCTGCCGGAAGATAAAGCAAAGAGCCGGCGAAAAAAGGACGATATTGTCTAAATTAAGAGAGAAGAGGGGAATAATGGCTGTAAGAAGAATTTATGTTGAGAAAAAACCGGGTTTTGATATACAAGCTAAAAAAATGCTCCGGGAATTCAAGGAAAACCTGAGTATACGCGGAATTGAAAGAGTACGTGTTGTAAACCGTTACGACATTGAGGGTATATCGGATGATGATTACGAAAAGGCGAAAACGTTAATTTTTTCCGAGCCTCCTGTTGATTATGTTTATGAAGAAAACTTGCCGTATTCGGAAAGTGATCGCGTGTTTGCGGTTGAATTGCTTCCCGGCCAGTATGATCAGCGCGCGGACAGCAGTGCGCAGTGCATCCAGCTTTTATCGGCTGGTGAGCGTCCGGAAATTAGGACCGCAGTTGTAATAGTGATAGAAGGCGATGTTTCGGACAGTGATTTCGAGAAAATCAGGAATTTTTGCATAAATCCGATAGAAAGCCGTGAAGCTGGGCTTGTTAAACCTGAAACTCTGCGTATTGAATACCCTTGTCCCGACGATGTTAAAGTTATCAGCGGGTTTATTTCAATGGATGATGAAGAACTAAAAAAGCTTTTGCAGGATTTTGGGTTTGCGATGTCTTTTGAAGATCTTCAGTATTGCAGAGAGTATTTTTTGAATAAGGAAAAAAGAGATCCTACCATTACCGAACTTAGGGTCCTGGATACTTACTGGTCGGATCACTGCAGGCATACGACATTCCTGACAAAAATAAAGGATGTTGAATTTGAAAACGGCCCCGTGTCCGAAATAATCCGGGATGTATATCACCAATATCTTGATACGAGGAAAAAAATATATGATGCGTCAAAAAAAGATATCACGCTAATGGATATTGCGACACTGGCAATGAAAGAACTGAAGCGGAAAGGTTATCTTTCCGATCTTGATGAATCGGATGAAGTAAATGCGTGCAGCATAACCGTTGATGTCGAAATAGACGGCAAGGTTGAGCAATGGCTTGTAATGTTTAAAAACGAAACTCATAACCATCCGACCGAAATAGAGCCTTTCGGCGGTGCGGCGACATGCCTCGGCGGGGCGATACGCGACCCGCTTTCCGGACGTTCGTACGTTTACCAGGCAATGCGCGTCACAGGCAGCGCCGATCCGCGCACGCCGATATCCGAAACTCTGCCGGGCAAACTGCCGCAGCGTGTTATTACAACAAAAGCGGCACAAGGCTATAGTTCGTACGGAAACCAGATTGGAGTCGCGACAGGCCAGGTCCAGGAAATATATTACCCCGGTTACGTCGCAAAAAGAATGGAATTGGGGGCTGTTATCGGCGCGGCGCCGAAAAGGAACGTGGTAAGGGAGAAGCCTGTTCCGGGGGATGTTATTATCCTGCTGGGCGGGAGAACAGGACGCGACGGCTGCGGCGGCGCTACCGGTTCGTCGAAGGAGCACGATGAAAAATCGCTTGAAAGCTGCGGGGCTGAAGTTCAAAAGGGCAACCCGCCAATTGAGAGGCTGATACAGCGTTTATTCAGAAAACCTGAGGTCAGCAGATTAATAAAGAAATGCAATGATTTCGGAGCTGGCGGTGTTTCGGTAGCAATCGGCGAGCTTGCCGACAGTCTCGAAATAAATCTTGATGCCGTTCCTAAAAAGTACCAGGGTCTTGACGGCACCGAACTTGCGATTTCGGAGTCGCAGGAAAGAATGGCAATTGTTGTTTCGAGAGAGGATGCCGCAAGGTTTATTGAATTATCCAGAGCGGAAAACCTTGAGGCGACCGTTGTGGCAGAGGTAACGGATACAAACCGGCTGGTTATGAAATGGCGCGGTAAGGAAATAGTGAATATTGAGCGCGCTTTCCTGAACTCAAGTGGGGTTCTGAGAACAGCGCGCGTAAAGGTAAAAGAACCTGCCCGTTTTTACGACAGTCGGCGAAAGAGCGAAGACACCAGGGAATTCTGGATAAATAACGTAAGACAATTGAACGTGTGCAGTCAAAAAGGGCTTGTTGAAATGTTCGACAGCACGGTCGGAGGCGGTACGGTTCTGATGCCTTTGGGCGGACGTTACCAGCTTACCCCGGCCGAAGGCATGGCGGCAAAAATACCGGTTGAAAAAGGGAAAACCACAACCGGAACGCTGATGACTTTCGGTTTTAACCCGTATATTTCAAAGGAGAGTCCTTTTCATGGAGCCGTATATGCGGTAGTTGAGACTGTAGCAAAAATTGTCGCGATGGGCGGGGACTATAAAAAGATACGGTTATCGTTCCAGGAGTATTTCGAGAAGCTTGGTAAAGACCCTGAAAAGTGGGGCAAGCCTTTTGCCGCACTGCTTGGCGCATTTTACGCGCAGATGAATTTGAAGATACCGGCAATCGGGGGCAAGGACAGCATGTCCGGAACATTCAAGGATATAAATGTTCCACCTACTCTTGTATCTTTTGCGGTATGCACAGCTAATGTTAAATATGTACTGTCGCCGGAATTCAAAAAGCCCGGCAGTTTTGTCGTTCTTGTAAAGGTGTTGAAAGATCATGTGGATCTGCCCGTATTTGAACAGATGATGAAAACCTATGAAAAAATCCATGATCTGATTAACCGCGGCGATATTCTTTCGGCATGTTCAGTGAAAGCGGGAGGAGTATCCGAAGCGGTGACAAAAATGGCGTTCGGAAACGGCATAGGATTTAAAGCATCGGCGGCTCCGGGGAAAATTGACTGGTTTTCCGCCGATTACGGCAGTATTGTGCTTGAAATAAACAAAAATCCTGTGGAATTGCTCGAAGGTTTGGAGTATGAAGTCCTTGGCGAAACGACGCGCAATCCTGTCATTGATGTTGAAGGCGCTGTTATGCCGCTTGATGAATTAAGAACCGAATGGGAAAAGCCTCTTGAGAGTGTTTTCCCTACCCAGGCCGAAGCCGGAGAAAAAGAGCCGATGAAAATATATTATGACAGAATAATACCGATCCGACACAGCGAAATTTTCGCAAAACCGCGCGTGTTTATACCGGTTTTCCCGGGAACGAACTGTGAATACGATTCAGCAAGGGCTTTTGAAAAAGCCGGAGCGCACGTAGAAACCTTTGTTATGAGAAATCTTACACCGTCGGATATAGAAGAGTCGGTTAAGGTTATGAAATCAATTATTGATCAAAGCCAGATAATTATGATCCCCGGAGGCTTCAGCGCGGGAGACGAACCCGAAGGTTCAGGCAAGTTTATAGCGACCGTTTTTCGTAATCCATACCTCGCGGATGCGCTGATGCGCCTGATTAAAGAGCGTGACGGCCTTGTTCTCGGAATTTGCAACGGATTCCAGGCCTTGATTAAACTGGGGCTGCTCCCTTACGGAGAAATACGCGAACTTGATGAAAACAGCATTACGCTGACGTTTAATACCATCGGACGGCATGTGTCGCGCATGGTAAGGACAAAGGTAGTATCTTCGTTATCACCGTGGCTGTCAAAAACAATACCGGGCGAAATTCATACTATAGCTGTTTCGCACGGTGAAGGTAGATTTTACGCAAGTGATGACATAATAGCCGAACTTGCCGCTAAAGGTCAGATTGCGACGCAGTACGTCGATATGGACGGAAACCCGACATATGACATACGCTTTAACCCGAACGGTTCGGCTCATGCTGTTGAAGGAATTACCAGCCTGGACGGAAGGATTTTCGGTAAAATGGGTCACAGCGAGCGGTATACAGAATATACAATGAAAAATGTACCCGGCGAGAAGGATCAGAGGATTTTTGAAGCGGGAATAGAGTATTTTAAGTAAACAGTTCCGCTTTGCGGTTATATTTTATATAGTACCGGCAGGATTTAGCACATGAGAATGATACTTGTGTTTATTGACGGAATAGGAATCGGCAGGAACGATCTTTTAAACCCGTTTATCGAGGCCGATATCCCAAACTGGCACAGTTTTATTAATAACTTCTCCTTCTTTGAAGCCGATGCTTCTCTTGGTGTTTCCGGGCTTCCGCAGAGTGCTACCGGACAGGTGAGCATTTATACCGGCAAAAACGCGCCGAAGGCAGTTGGAAGGCATATAAGCGCAAGGCCGACGTCAACGCTTGTCGAGATGGTTAATAAAGACAATTTATTTAAAATGCTGATAAACAGGGGTTACAGCGTAACCTTTGTGAATGTCTATACAAAAGAGACTCTTGATAAGTTAGAGAAAGAACCGGATGGAATGATGAAGCCTTCCGTTACGACGTTATTGAATCTTTCGGCGGCGCTGCCTTTCAGAACACTGGAAGACTATATGAGCGGGAATGGGATATATCATGACATAACGGGTGAAGCTCTTCGTGAGAAAGGGTATGACGTGCCGCTGACAACACCCGAAAAAGCCGCGGATAATCTTTATCGGATCAGCAGGAATTATGACTTTACGCTGTTCGAGTTTTTTGTTTCCGATTTTGCCGGTCACAGCCAGGACATGGATCAAGCCGTTGCAATTCTTGAACGGCTTGACCGGTTTTTTGGGGCATTGGTAAAACAAATGGATTTAAATAATGAAGCTCTTGTAATTGTCAGCGATCACGGAAACATCGAAGATCTTTCTGTACCGACACATACTATGAACCCGGTTCCCGTTTTCTTTATAACAAAAACAAAAACTTTATCAAAAGACAAAATTACCGCAATAACTGATATTCTGCCGGCGGTGCTGGAGTTTTTCCCGGATGAGAAACAGGCATAAGCCGCTAAGACTCTTCTTTTTTAACAAGACTTATTCTAATTTCATCTTCGGTTATCTTAATGACTATTTCCACCGGATAGTCCTTTGTGTTTTTGAATTTTAAATCCTTCGAGTTATATACTACGGTCGCATCTTTACCTTCGGGGACATACGGCACTTTTTTCGAATGACGGTGCCTTTCAACAATTTCCATGTCGGCCAGCAGTGCTGCATTATATAACGTGCTGCTGATTTGACAGATCCCGCCGCCGGTTCCCTTCGCTTTTTCACCGTGCGAAAGTATCGGAGCTTCTTTATAGCCTTTATCCTTTGTTCTTTTCCCAAGCACTTCATTAAATGAAAACACTTCATCGGGATAAATAACCGTATGATTTAATTCTTCAGATGCCGTTTTAATATTGCTTATCCTGTTTTCATTCTTATCATAAAATATGGTTGTATAGCTTGATATTTCATTTTTGTCGGCCGCCTCGGTCGGAACCGGGGTTACGGTCGGAGTCAGTGTAATTGTATCCTGCATGGGTGTTTGTTCGTCAATGCTCTTTTCTGAAAAACAACCCGACAGGATGAATACTACCGCAACACAAAACAAACATCCGATATATCGCTGCATATTATCCACCACCCGCGTATAGTACTGCCTGTTAATACATTTCTGATTGATTTCGAGTTAATTGCCGGAAGTTTCATAACTCTTAATTTCTTCGTTATTCATCCCCTTAACTTTATTTATTTTTTGTTGAAATAAAAAAGAAATACGGAACAAATGCTGGAACTATACAGGTGTTGAAATCGTTATATAATCGTTTCATTTATTATAATTTTTAATTGCGCCTCATATAGTAATAAATGAAACAACGGCGGCTATTGCGAGGATATAATATGTTCATCGTTATCCGGATGAAGAGGCTGCTGGTTATCGCATCAATGGCTATTGTTATTTTGTTCATTTTTATAACTGCAATAAATAACGATAATGAACCGGTATGGAATATTGCGGAAGTGGATACGGAGCTTATCGATTATTTCACACCGGTTATAGAAGAGATAATATTAACAAGAAACCGGGCCATGATGGAAAACAATCTTGAATTACTCAAACCGGTTTACAACACAAATACAAGAAATGGTGTCTGGGCATACGAGCACGAAAAAAAGAAAATGCAATACCTTTATAAATGGGCGGATAAGCAGGGCATAAAGTTTACCGGCATTGACAGCGTATTTAAAGTGCGTTGGGCGAAAGAACAGAAAAACAAGACAACCGTGAATTTTTGCGTAATAACCGATTATTCGTATGAATATCTAAATTTGCCTGATACTCCAAATCATATGAGAATCGCCACATACCACGTGATTGATCTTTCAGTCGGCATTGAGGGCTGGGAAATATCCAGGGAATGGTATACCGATCCGTTTGCGGATTCGTTAAGCCTCGATAATTTAAAAGCGGCGGATAATAGAGAGTATATCATGTCGCAGTCCGGGAGGGACTTTTCCAGTATTAACAGCAGACGCATCGAAGCGGTTGAATACGCTGACAGGTACTGTGGAGCAAGCGATAACGAGGAGTATTTCTTTTTGTACAACAAAAAATACAAGAATTACAACGGATTAGGGGGGGATTGTGCAAATTTTGCTTCGCAGGTTCTGCATGAAGGCGGGAAATTCAAAAAAACAGGGACATGGAATTATGAGAAGGACGGAAGCAGAGCATGGCTGAACGCGCAGGGTTTTAAAGATTATTTGTTATACAGCGGCAGGGGTTCATTAATTGCACGCGGCACATACGATCAAGTGTTAAAGCTTTCTTATAAATTGCTGCCCGGTGATATTGTCGGATATGAAAAGAAAGGAAAGGTTGTTCATGTATCCGTGGTAACCGGGGCGGATTCAAGGGGATATACGCTCATCAACTGCCATAATACCGATCGCTTCAGGGTACCATGGGATCTTGGCTGGAGTGATAAGGGCATAAAGTTTTGGCTCATACGCGTTAATTACTGAGGCTGCATAAATAAAAGGACTGCTGTTCGCAGTCCTTTTATTTATGCGATTTCATCCTTGTTCATTTTCTCCCTGATGGCGGTCAAAGCAACTTTTGCCGCTTCAACAATTCTCTGATCCGTTTCTTTTTCAAGCACGGCTCTTATAAATTCCATTGCCCTGGCCGAACCGATTTTACCCAGTGTTTCTATTGAAGCAAGGCGTACATCGGGTTCGGGATCACGTATAAAAGTAACCAACTGGTTTATTATGTCGTAATCTTCAATGCCCGCTAAGGCTCGTATTGCCCGTGCGCGGATTTCAGCGCTGCTGTCGTTGTATACGACACGTAATAATTTTTTTGATTTTTTCTTTTTTTCCCATTTCTCGATTTTTTCTAAAGATACACCCACTTTTAACCCTCCCTTTTATTCATCTGATTGTATTATATACCAACTTTAGCCAAGTTTCAAATTTTTGCGGATTTCCTCGACGAAGAAACTACTGGAGAAAGCAGGGCTTTTCTAAGAAAAACACCAAAGTATCAGATAAGTATGCTTCATGCACCTATTGTATTGTCATCGTGAATGGCAACGGGATTAAGCACAGGAAAATCGTATTGGTTTATTTCTGTATCCTTCAGGAATTCTACCGCAGCGCTAAAGTCTTTTACAAATGTAATACCTTCTTCTCGCATGGCCATGATCAGTTGATTGTTTTCCCATTCAAGAAAGCGGACATAATTTTCTCTTTCCCTGATATAAGGCTCCAATCTGTCCTTATAAATTGGGTTGTCTACGATTTCAGAACATATGAAAAAATTGCATACATATGAACGATAACGCGGCGGCAGCGTGCAGCCCAAACCGTAGCTTACAAAAGGACATGTCTTGAAAAAAACCGAAGTATCTTTGATATTTTTATCTGATGGAACAAGACAGTCTTTCAGCATTTTATGGTGCAGTATGATATCATAACTTCCCTTAACAATAAAGTGATCATCGTATATTACAACATTGGGCATGCTTATGATTTTATTAAGCAATGCCATCCCGTCTTCTGAGCGGCACATCCTCTGAATTTCCACGGGATAAAACTTGGGAAAGTAATAGCAGCACCCCCTGTCTTTTGTTTTACACAAACTAACGCCTATTAAACTTGAACACCTGGAACAACCGGTGTATGCAAGCCTCGGAACTCCGTTATCAAAATCAATATAAATAAAATCCATATAAAACCCCCAATATGGCAAATAAAGTTATTTAATGGCAATAAATAATAATAAAAGAATAAAAAGAAATGTTTTTATTTTAAAAGTATGATTACATAAAATCAATGGTGCTCTTATCGCATTATGACATGTTTTTTTTAGATGGGATTTTTATTGCTTGTCCAATCTTTTATTTTTACAGCATTTTATGATTTCTTATTGAAAATGTCGGCAACATTCCAAATCTTAAAATAGATACATGGTTATTATGTAAGGCTTTTATGGTAAACTTTTTTTTTAGTCAAGCATACTATGTATGGAACGGGTAAAGTGTTATGAAAGGAGGTGACAAAGTATGATAGAGCTTGAATATACGGAATTAAAAAAACAGATAAAGGATGAACTGAAAGCCGAATTGGAAGCGGAGCAGGAAGTGGAAATTGAAGACAAGGATACCAATAACCAGAAGCAAATAAACAAACAGATAAATTACAATGTCCTCACGCAGAAACAAATACAGGGTCAAAAAGCTGAAAGCGACAGCGATACGGACAGCGATTTGACAAATGAAGCTTTGAACGTATCAAAAAGCAAAAGTAAAGCCGATAACT
This sequence comes from Clostridiales bacterium DTU069, assembly GCA_001512485.1. Classification (GTDB taxonomy): domain Bacteria; phylum Bacillota; class Clostridia; order DSM-8532; family DSM-8532; genus DTU069. The sequence continues at coordinate 24,594 of LFRV01000024.1, forward strand.
GGCTGAATACAAAGATTAAAGTCGATTCCGACAGCAAGGCAAAGGCAGAAGGCGAAGCTGAGGCAAAGGCTGACGCGAAATCTGACGGAGATAAAAAAATAAAATACTACTAATATTATAATACAGTGCTGAATTGAATTTGGGGAAGCTGCAGTTTATATGTTATCAATAATCATAGATGGTTATCGGGGAAGAAGGTTATTGGGATGGAACAGGTAAAACCCGGAACAGTTAAAGAAAGTTTTCAATATAACTCACAAGACATGGATCAGGAACAAAAAGTAAATATGCACCCAAAACAGTATAACAAACAAGATGTTCATGTGTTCCTTGTCAATGAGAAAACTGATTATGCCTGTAAAATTACGGGTTCAGTATATGATAGAAAAACCCGCAGCACAATAAAAGGAACTGAAGTGCTGTTATTCTTCGGTTATGACAGTAATATGCCGGTATATAAAACAACAGCGGATGATAACGGTAACTTTGCAATTGATGATTTGCCCCCTGGCTTTTACAGTATTATGGCTGTATACGGCGATTTGCGTTCGAAATTATACTATATGAAAATTCTTCCCGAACAAAACATCTGTCAGGTTATTCTTATATAATAATATAAAAACAGCGGCAGCTTCCCGCTGTTTTTATATTATATGTACCCTTATTCCGCTGCTTTGCATCTATAAATATTTTCACATATAAAAATGCCTATAAAGGCATTTTTATATTGCATGTTTTTCAGGTAAAAATCCTTTTTTTTATTGTAAATGACGCTTTATTAAGATATAATTATAACCAGGTAATAATATCTAATGATATGATGGAGGGATAATTATGACCAAAGGCGTGCAGATTGAAACGGTCGAAGGAAAAAGAGTTGTTAAGGGTTTGGGTTATTATGAAACACCGGATATAGAAAATTTGAAGCACCTTGTGAAGAGAAGCGCAGACAGGTATGGAAATGCCGTAGCTTTCAGGTTCAAGGATATAAATGGTAATATTACGGGAAAAACATACATTGAATTTGACAGGGACATAGATTGCCTTGGTACGGCTTTAATATCATTGGGTCTTAAGGGAATGAGGTATTCTATAATCGGTGAAAACCGTTATGAATGGGGGGTCTGTTACCTTGCCGTTACGAACGGAAGCGGCATTGCTGTACCGCTTGACAAATACCTTCCTGAAAATGAAGTTGAAGCGCTGATTGAAAGAGGAAAAGTGGATGTCATCTTTTACAGTCCTGCATTCCATGATATGATGGTTTCAGTATCAAAAAAGAATAAAAGACTGAAATATTACATCTGCATGGAACAGTTGGAAAACACGCCGTGCGACACAAGATTCCTGAGTTTGCCCGAACTTTTCTCCAAAGGCGAAAAATTGCTGAAATCGGGAGATAAGTCATTTACAAACGCAGAAATAAACAGCGCCGAAATGTCGGTTCTGTTATTTACTTCCGGAACCACAAGCCTGTCAAAAGGAGTTATGCTTTCGCATAGAAACATTGTAAGCAATGTTGTATCAATATCCGCGACTCTTAAAGCAGGACCCGGCGATGTGCACCTGTCGCTGCTGCCCTTACATCATACGTTTGAAAACACTGTCGGTTTCTTATTTATGGTAAGCGCCGGAGTATGTATCGCATATTGCGACGGAATTAAGCACATTGCGCAAAACCTGAAAGAGTATAATATCAGCTTGCTTGTCGCGGTACCAGCGGTTTTTGAAACATTCTACAAGAGGCTTACGGAAGGCATAAAAAAATCGGGAAAGGAAAAGCTCGTCGAATCGCTCATTAAGGTATCAAAGTTCTTACGGTCAATAGGAATAGATATGAGAAGAACACTGTTTAAAAGCATATTTGATCTGTTCGCACCTAAATTGCGTCTTGCGGTTTCAGGAGCCGCGCCATTGGATCCTGAGATGGTAGTATGGTTTGACAATATTGGGTTCAGGCTTTTACAGGGATACGGTTTGACCGAGGCGTCCCCGGTGGTGGCTTCAAATAACGACTTCGTAAATGAACCAGGGACAATTGGGTATCCGATAAAAGACGTGGAAGTGGCGATTCTTGATCCTGACGAAATCGGAATGGGAGAACTGATAGTCCGTGGTCCGAATGTTATGCTCGGATATTATGAGGATCCCGATGCGACAGCAGATACGTTAATATCCGGAGGCTGGCTGAGGACCGGCGATCTTGCTACAATCGACGAAAAGGGATTTATTCGTATTACGGGAAGAGCAAAATCGATGATTGTTTTTACAAACGGGAAGAAAGCCTTTCCTGAAGAATATGAGACACTCTTAGCAAACATTCCTTTCGTGAAGGATTCCTTTGTTTGGGGGAATAAAGCACCGGACGGGGATATCCAGGTTTGCGCGAAAATCGTTATAGACAGGGACGCTTTATCTGCCGAAGGCGGCGTTTCCGAGAAGGAAATACCGGAAATGCTTGATTCGGCAATAAAAGAGATAAATAAAGGACTGCCGCAGTATAAGATAATCAGGCATTTTGTTTTCAGTTATAAGGATTTGATAAAAACCACGACAATGAAAACGAAGAGAAATATTGAGCTTGAAAGAGTTTTGACCGCGGTTAAAAATTCTGGACTTGACATGAGGAGGCTGAACGGAAAATTTATTGATGCTTTCGAAGAATAATAATCAGTTCGGAGGCGATTGTGGATTTTTTCAAGTATTTGGAGGATGATTTAAACATCAGCCTTAACAAACAGCAAATGGAAGCGTTAAAGGTCTCCGGGAAAAAGGTTGTGCTTGAAGCATGTCCGGGCAGTGGAAAGACAACCACACTTGTTTCAAGGAATGCATACCTTATTTTAAGCGGGATAGCGGAGCCTTCGGATATTTTAACTCTTTCATTCAGCCGTGCTTCGGCGCGCGATATGGAAAAAAGATTTTACAGCCTGTTTGGAAGCCTTATACACAGCCCTGTGCATTTTTCCACTATTCATAGCTTTTGTTACGGCCTTTTGAAATACTGCGCCAAAAAATATATTCTTCACGTACCGGAGCTTTTGGAAGGAAAACAGGATGGAAGAAAACTTAAAATATTAAGAAATATTTGTTTTTCAACCAGTAATGAATATCTTAGTGATGATGCTTTGGAGGAAATATCGAATGGAATCAGTCTTGTGAAAAATAAGCTTATACCTCCGCAAAATTATAAAAGCGAATATCGGGATTTTCCTCTTATATTTGAAAAATATGAGCGGTACAAGAATACAAATAATCTGATCGACTTTGATGATATTCTGTCATTGGCATATTCAGTGCTGAAAAGCGATGAAAGTATATGTGCCGGGTATGCGGCGCGCAAGTTTGTTCATGTTGACGAAGCCCAGGATGTATCACTCATACAGCATAAAATAATAGAGCTGCTGTCAAAAAACGGAAGCTTGTTCATGGTAGGAGACACCGATCAGTCGATTTACGGTTTTCGAGGCGCCGATCCTGAATACATTGTAAATATTAAAAAGATTTATCCGGATGCGAAAATAATAAAACTTGAGATAAATTACAGATCGACCGGGTGCATAGTCGAGATGTCGAACAATTTTATAATGCGGAATGCTTACAGGCATCCTAAAAGAATGGAAACATTCAATGAAAAAGGGAAGTACCCGGAGTATATCGCAGTAAAAGATTCAAAAGCTCAGGTCAGCAAGGTTATCAAATTATTAGCGGACGAATACAAGAAAAAAACCGCTGCCGTCCTTTACCGGAATAACCTTTCAGGAATACCGCTGGTGTATGAACTTATAAAAAACGGTACCCCATTTTACATGCGAGATAATTACTCAAGTTTTTTCAGGCACCCTGTTATCGCGGATGTGTTTAATTTCTTTCATTTTTCACAAAGTCCGGAAGACATTGAATGCTTTAAAAAAATTTACTATAAAATGGGTGCGCCGTTTCCGAAAACCTGTATATCATATCTTGAATCAATAGACGGAAGATATCGGAACATTATTATTTCGTTATTCGATGTATACTGGAAAAACAGCTATATGCAGGAGCATCTGTTCAGAATTAAGAAAGCGATGAAGAAAATCCGGCGCTCAAAACCATCAAAAGCCTTTGAAATAATTATGAATGACCTTTCTTACGGGGAATACATAAAGCGCAACGCAGGTTTTTCAACTGTTTTTTCAACCCTGAAACAGTTGGCGGACGGAGCAAAAACCATGCCGGAACTGAAAAAAAGACTTATGATAGTAAAAAAGGAAATAGAACGAAGTTACCGCATGAGCAGCGATGCCGCCGTATGTTTATTAACACTGCATGGGAGCAAGGGTTTGGAGTTTGACAAAGTAATTCTTATCGATCTGATTGACGGACATTTCCCGTCCGAAAAAAGTCTCGATAATGCCGCTGCCGCAGGCAAAAGAATGCTGTATGAGGAAGAAGCAAGGTTATTTTATGTTGGCGTTACAAGGGCAAGAAGTGAGGTATACCTTATCGCGCCGGAGAAACTGGACGGGAAGGCCGTGAATCCGTCCCGCTTCATAAAAAGATTTCTCGATCCCGTATGTTCTTTTCCGGCGCATTGGAATTAGTCAGGCCTTCTTTCATAAATCTGAGGCGGGGAGATTTTTTGGGCGGAATTATAAAAAACAGGTTAGTTTGCTCTGCTTCCCGGCCTGATAAATGTAATTGGTCTTTTTTCAATGATTGCAACTAAACGGTCAAATTCTTCCTCCTTTTCTTTGACCGTCTTGAAGCAATTCGGGTACTTGTTCAATATTTCCTTTAGTTTAGCATACGTCAATATGATCATCCCACTTTCGTTTATTCTTTATTATTAGAATATGATACAAGCTAAAAAATGTTCATGTAGCTCCAGGAATCGAAACACCCGAACCAGAGCCGCGTACCTCATTAACCCGCTCCACAGTTATCTATGGGCAGCAGGGCTTTGGAGCATGTCGCCCGTCGTCACCGAAAGCACCCGAACCA
>LFRV01000026.1 GCA_001512485.1 Clostridiales bacterium DTU069
GTGAAGGAAGGGGTTATTGCGTCTAAGTACGAAGGCGTAAACGCAATGCACGACGTTACCGAAGGCGGCGTGCTCGGGGCCGTATGGGAAATGTGCGAGGCTTCCGGGTGCGGGGCGGAAATTATAAAAAGCAGCATCCCGGTGCTCCCGGAAACAGCGAAGATATGCGGCTATTTCAATATCAACCCGCTAAAGCTGATCTCAAGCGGGTGTATGCTTATTTCGGCAAACAGCGGTCGGTCGCTGGTTGAAAAGCTGTCCGGCGAAGGTATACCGGCATCAATCATCGGTAAAATGACTGAAAAAAACAGCCGGATCATGGGGACCGAAACCGGGGGTGTAATAATTGACCCGCCGAAATCCGATGAATTATACAAAGCGAAAAAAAGGTTTTGATTTAATGCCGGAAGGCTGCCCGGATACAGGGAATCAAAACCGGAAGCGAGTGATTTTGTGCAAACGGCCGTTATTTTATTGATATTTATATTGGGCCTTGTGCTTGGCTCTTTTTTCAATGTCGTTATCTGCCGCGTCCCCGAAAAAAAATCAATTATAAAGCCGCGTTCGGCGTGTCCTTCCTGCGGCACGGCATTAAAGCCAAAGGACCTGGTCCCGGTGTTTAGTTTTCTGTTTCAGAAAGGCAGATGCAGGTACTGCAAAAGCCCGATTTCCATGCAGTACCTGATTGTTGAACTCACAAGCGGGTTAATGTTCATAGCTGTCTATCTCAGGTACGGCATTACGCCCGAGTTCTTTTTTCTCTGCTACCTTATGTCAATACTGCTCATTGTTTTCTTTATTGATTTAAAGCATATGATTATTCCGAACGGCCTCGTTATCGCGGGAATTGCCGGCGGGCTTATATTTTTCGTACTAAGGTTCTTTTACGTTAACTCGATTACGGACGGAGAATCGTGGTATTCACCTCTTTTGGGCATCGCTGCGGTTTCCGGGTTTCTGCTGCTCGTCGCCGTGATCGGCATGGCCGTGTACGGCTCGGATGCCCTTGGAATGGGCGATGTGAAGATTTTTATCCCGATATCGCTGTTTCTCGGGTTCAAGCTGTCTGTCCTCACTCTGTTTCTAACCATCTTTTTGGGCGGATTAACGGGACTATTCCTTATCCTGACAAAACTTAAAAACCGCAAAAGCCAGATTCCGTTTGCGCCGTTCATTGTCGTCGGAACATTTATTTCGGCGCTGTTCGGCAGCAGCATAATCGAATGGTATCTCGGTATACTGTAAAACATATCATCAATTATAGTCTTTTCATTTATATTACACTTATTTATCTATATTACGCAAAGTTATCAATTAAATAATATATCAAAACCTATCCCAAATTTTAGCGGAACGCTGTTCGTATATATCTTACGAAAGCATTTTTTCCTGTTTTTACTTTTCCGGATTTGCCGTTTGAAACCGGCAGATAAAAAAGACAACTTAAGAATAATTAAAATTTAGGAGGTTTACCATGAAAAGGTTACGAATTTTTTCACTATTGCTTGTTGTTTGTCTTACCGCGGGATTTATACCTGCTGCCGCAATTGCCGAAACATCATATTCGACGCTGAGCGGTGTGTTATCGCTGCCAAACGGTGATACGGCGCCAACCGGCGGTGTAAAGATAACACTTAACGTGTATACCGACAACGCAACGCCATCAAACGAAAAAGACGATGTTTCATTTTCGCGTACACTGACAATACCAAAGGGCGAAAAATCTTTAAGCTACAGCGTAATGGTTCCGAAAAGCGCAAACAGGAACGCGGGCTTTAGCGTTTCCTACTATACCGTCGAAAACGGGTATGCGCCGTTCGGGTATTACTCATCGAAAGGCACTACCGCAATAAAAGCCGAGCAGACACTCATCAAACTCAACGAAGGTGACAAGAGAGGCATAAATATCGGGCTCCTTCCCGGAAAATCAATATCGGGCAAAATCATAATGGGAACAACGAAAACCGCCCCTGCCGAAGACATGGTTTTCACCGTTACCGCCGTCCAGGAAGGCGCAAATACGAAATCAACCGATGATGATATTATAATATCCAAGGAAGTAAAAATTAATAAAGGCAAAACAGAGGCCGAATATGTCTTAACGGTGCCTCTTAACAAAGCCGGCAGCGGCTATAAAGTTTACTACACTTATAAAGACGGGACATATAATGAAACAGGTTATTACCACAAAAACGGAACAACGAGGAATGAGGGCAGGGTAACACTTATAGACGTGGGTAATACCGTGACCGGAATAAACCTTACAACGCTTCCTTTTACTAATATAAGCGGCAAGGTTATGCTTCCGGATAAAGACAAGGCCCCGAAAGACGGGATTGAAGTTGAAGTCAAAGCGTACAATAACGGTTCGTTAACTGCCGACTCCGACGACTTTTATATCTCAAGGACGGTAAAGATAGCGAAGGACGCTTCTTCAAAATCGTACACAATGACAGTTCCGGTAAAGGACACGGGTTATGTTGTTTCTTACGAAGTCGATAAAAAAACGGGCTACGTCGCTGCGGGGTATTACAGCAAAAACGGGACACAGTCATCAAAAAGCAGGGCTTCCGCGGTTAATGCGGATGAAAAGGCCGTTTCCGGCATAGACCTCACACTGCTTAAAACCGCAAAACCGACACCAACACCTACACCAGCGCCAAAACCCACGCCAAAACCGAAACCTGCACCGAAACCGAAGCCTAATCCGGACGATAAATATGACATTAACGGCGACGGCAGCATTGACGTATACGATTTGATCGAGCTTGCAAAAGCGATAGTCAAACAATACGACAAACGCGATTACTGGGAAAACCTCAGTAAAAACAAGAAATGGGGAGACCTTAAGGAAAAAGATCTTGAAATAATAAAGGAAGCGTTCAAGCCCTTTGACAACAACAGATATAAAATGAAGTGGTTCAATAATATAAACCAGTGGTT
>LFRV01000101.1 GCA_001512485.1 Clostridiales bacterium DTU069
ATTCCGGGTCAGGCAATGCAAACTTATCATAAAGATTGTACAGATTGCTTTTGAGGGCAAGCTGTGAATGATAAAATAAAATTGACAGTTTTCGATCAATAAGATTTTACGGTTTTTACCGGTATTTGTAAATAGGATAGTTCAATTGCTGGAATTTAAATTTCATTTCATATTAACAGCGCAGGAAAAGGACATCTTTTTATCAATTCAGAAAAACCTGCTTCAAAATCAAAACTGTCACATGATGAAATTCAATAGCCCTTTCAGTATAATTAGTTTCAAAAATACTGAAAGGAGAATGATCTTTGAAAACAGAAGAAGGATGGCATATGTATACTGAAATAAATCAACTCATTAAGATGGGACTAAAAAAGTCTCAAATAGCCAGAAAAATGAGGATCAGCCGACCAACCTTGGACAAATACCTTGCTATGTCTCCGGATGAATTTGATGAATATTTATGTGGAATACAGGAGCGTAGTAAAAAGCCTGAACCATTCGAGGAAGATATCCTATGTTGGTTAAAGGAATTTCCTGATATATCGGCATCACAGATATTTGATTGGCTGGAAGAAAGATTTAAAACACTGCCCTTTTCCGAAGGTACATTGAGACGGTATATCCGTATTCTACGACAGAAATATGACATACCAAAGACAACAAAGCCAAGAGAATATGAAGCAGTTGATGAACTTCCCATGGGTAAACAGATGCAGGTTGATTTTGGCACAATAAAGGTGTCCAAGAATATACAGGGAGAAATCAAACTTTATGTCATGTGCTTTGTCCTATCTCATTCCAGGCATAAATATTGTGAATGGCAGGATAGACCCTTTAGCTCAAACGATATTATCAGGATACATGAAAATGCTTTTGAATTTTATGGGGGTATGCCTGAAGAAATTGTATATGATCAAGACCATATGATTTTAACAAGTGAAAATCACGGTGATTTAGTATATACTCAAGCGTTTGCCGGGTACCTTCAAAAACGAAAATTTAGGGTGTACATGTGTAGGAAAGCCGATCCGGAAAGCAAGGGAAAAATTGAAAAAGTAGTAGACTTCGTAAAAAACAATTACGCCCGACATCGTACATTCTACAATATCGACCAGTGGAATGAGGATTGCCTAAGCTGGCTCCAAAGGCGCGGTAACGGAAAAATACATGGGACTACAAGAAAAATACCGGCTGAAGTATTCATTGAGGAGAAGAAATACTTACGACCGGTACTTGACAAAATAATTATTAATACACCTGCATTAAGTTTAACCTACCAGGTAAGAAAAGACAATACCGTTCCCATAAAAGGAAACCGCTATACTGTTCCAAAAGGGACATACAAAGGGCCTCATACATATGTCAAGGTAAATTACACAGATGATAATGAACTGATAATTCTAGACCTTGATACAAATAAAAAGCTAGGTCAGTTTAAAATTCCTGTGGACAAAGGAAATCTCCTAAAAAATACTGATCATTTGCGGGACAAAAATGAAAAAATCTCTGTCTTGATCAATCAAGCCGCTGAAAAGTTTTCCGATCCTGATAAGGCAAGAAATTTTATGGAGTTTATCCGTTCAGAAAAACCCAGGTATATACGGGATCAGGTTTTACTAATCCAGAAAACTATTAAGGATGCCTCATCGGAGGTAATGGACAAGGCTTTGAATTTTTGCATAAAGAACAGGCTCTACAGAGCTACAGACTTTCAGGATGCCATAAGTCACTATCAGAAAGACAAATACGCTACAGATGATACTTTTGATATAAAAGCATCATCAATGACGCCAGAGAACCTTGAGAAAATCAAAGTCACACCTAAAATACGTGACATGTCGGAATATATTAATGCTTTAGGAGGTAAACGATAATGCAGGCTACAATTGATGATCTTAAAACAATGCTCAGAACAGTGAATCTTCATAATGCCGCAGAGCAAATTGAAGAATTACTAAATGTAGCATTAAATAAGTCCATATCCTATGAGAAGTTTTTAGAGGGGCTTATGCAATGTGAAATAAATGGTCGTGAAGAAAAACGCTTTGAAAGGCGTTTAAAACACGCTTCGTTTCCAGAATACAAGACACTTGATGAATTT
>LFRV01000008.1:0-11517 GCA_001512485.1 Clostridiales bacterium DTU069
TAAACCTTGAGATTTCAATGTTTATCGCCTCTTTTATATTTATCAACTGTCAAACTCGGGATTATTAAAATATTCGTATTTATCTAAGCAAATCGCATGATTTCAGCTTTTATTGAAACCGGTATGCAATTATGCTAAAATAGGAAAAGCATTTTAGGAATACAATATACGCGAGAGAAAGGATATCGCAGGGTACACGCGTACTCTGCCGTTGATGCAAATGAAAATTAAAAAAGTTTTTTATTCTTTGTTAATATTAACAATTATTGCCGCCGTTGCTTTGATACTTACATCGAGGGAGCCGGTAAACAAAACGGCGGGGGACAATCCTGCACAGACCTCCCCGACCAAAGGCGCTGATTCTGCGCTGCCCTCTCCGACCAATGGCGCTGATCCAAATCAGCATTCTCCTAATCCGGGGTCCGCTGACGAACAAATTGCCGAACCATCAATTGAAACCATCCCGGTTCATTTGTCTGAAATAACACTTGAAGCCAAAAACATAAATCCGGATATTCCGCCTGTTTTTAACGGAGAAAATTCTTTTATGGAACATGCGAAAACAAATACGGTAAATGGTGTCGAGTTTACTTACTGGCATTTTCTCGGATCCGAAATAGTAACTTCGGATGTTGAAAATCCCGGCGTCTTTTTCGGCTCCCCGGAAAAGTATACCGATGTGGAAGGAATAACGACATTCAGGGGGAACCACTTCCGTGACAATGCGGCATACGGTTCACGGCTTGTATCCGAAAAGAAACTTGAACTTGTCTGGACAAAGGATATCGGGGCGATCAGGTACGGTAATACTTACTGGCCCGGAGTGGGTTGGACCGGTCAGCCGTTGATTATCCACTGGGATAAAGATATCAGAAAACTGATGAATATAGATCCGTCACTGAAGCAAACCGACCTCGTTGAGGTTATATATCCGACGCTTGACGGCAATATTTATTTTTTAAACCTTAAAGACGGTAAGTCGACCAGGAAACCAATTAATATAGGCTATTCGACAAAGGGAACGGCGACAATTGATCCAAGAGGCTATCCAATACTTTATACCGGGCAGGGACTGAATCAGAACGGGGATAATGCCGCATACCATGAATACAGGATATTCAGCCTTATAGATCAAAAACAGATTTTTTCAATAAAAGGAACAACCCCAGAAGCTTTCAGGCTGTGGGGCGCATTTGATCCGTCAGGCATAATAGACAGAAAGACCGATACACTGATTCAACCTGGTGAAAACGGGCTTCTTTACAGGATTAAACTCAATACCGATTTTGATATCGAAAGCGGAAAGCTTTCTATAAACCCCGAAATAACAAAATTCAGGTACATGCCCGTATTTGATCAAAACATTGGTTATGAGAATTCCCCGGCAGTATACAGGAACTACCTGTACCTGGCCGATAACGGGGGAATGCTTCAATGCATTGACATAAATACGCTTGAACCTGTCTGGATAGCCAACCTTGAAGATGATACGGACAGCACCATAGTTATTGAAGAAACGGATGAAGGAGTTTTCCTTTACACGGGAAATGAGGCGGATATACGCTGTATTAACGGGCAAACCCGGTCGGCTGACTGCCAGCTGAGAAAATTCAATGCCCTTACCGGGGAACTGGTTTGGCAGAAGGAATACAACTGCATATACCAGGCCGGTGTGAATGGAGGATTGCTGTCTACTCCCGTAGTTGGGAAAAATGATATATCCAATCTCGTTATATTTAACATCGCAAAAACCGATGACGCAAAAAGCGGCAAAATGGTCGCTCTTGACAAAAAAACCGGGAAAGAAGTCTGGGTGAAAGATCTTGAAAATTATAGCTGGAGTTCGCCGGTCGATTTCCTGTCCGATGACGGGAAAACGTATATGATATTCTGCGATTTTGCCGGAAATATGCACCTCATTGATCCGAAAAACGGCGAGATACTCGATACAATATCGGTAGGTCTTAATGTCGAAGCCTCTCCTGCGATCTATAATGATATGATCGTAGTTGGAACATATGCGAAAAAGATATACGGTGTCAGGATTAAATGATAAAAAGGCATGATTTTTAGCCTTTGCCTGGAGGGGAAAAAATGAAACTTGGCATAGTCGGACTTCCGAATGTTGGGAAAAGCACGTTATTTAACGCAATTACAAAAGCGGGCGCTGAAAGCGCCAACTATCCTTTCTGTACGATAGAACCGAACGTAGCAATCGTGGATGTCCCTGATGAACGCCTCAACCGGCTCGCCAAAATGTACGGGCTGAATAAGGTCACATATACTGCGATAGAATTCGTCGACATAGCCGGGCTCGTTAAGGGGGCGAGCAAAGGTGAAGGCCTTGGGAACAAGTTTTTGTCTCATATCCGTGAAGTGGACGCAATTATACATGTCGTGCGCTGTTTTGAAGATCCGAACGTAGCGCATGTCGACGGTTCGATAGACCCCATCCGCGATATCGAAACAATAAATCTGGAACTTATTTTTGCCGATATCGAACTGCTGGAAAAAAGAATTGAAAAGGTAAAGAAACAGGCAAAATCCGGTGAGAAAAAATACCTTGAAGAACTTGGGTTCCTAAACGGCGTTCTCCGCCATCTTGAGTCTAACCGGCCGGTCCGCTCGATGGAAATGGAACCCGAATGGAAAAAATACGCCGAAGGCCTGTTTTTGCTGACATCGAAACCGGTGCTTTACTGCGCGAACATATCCGAAGACGATTTGGCCGATACGGCTGAAAACCCGTACCTGGAAGAACTGAAAACGTATATTGATAAGGAAAAAGCCGAATTAATGGTAATCTGCGCGAAAATAGAGGAAGAAATAGCGCAGCTTGACGATGACGAGAGGGATTTATTCCTTTCCGAAATGGGAATCGACGAATCAGGTCTTGAACGACTGATTAAAAAAAGCTATAAGCTTCTTGGGCTTATAAGCTTCATTACGGTAAACGATAAAGAAGTACGCGCCTGGACAATAGTAAACGGGACAAAGGCCCCGCAGGCTGCCGGTAAAATCCACAGCGATTTCGAACGCGGCTTTATACGTGCCGAAGTTGTTTCATATGACGATCTTATTAAAGTAGGCTCGTACAATGCCGCGAAAGAACAGGGCCTTGTGCGTTCGGAAGGAAAGGATTACGTAATGAAAGACGGCGATGTTACCCTGTTCAGGTTTAACGTCTGAATGGGAAATTATTTCCCCCCGTTACCTTAAAATTCTCTCTTTTTATAAACCCTTAACGAAATCATATATGATATTAATAAAAGAAGAGCAGCCGCGGCAATTATCGCCAATGCTATCAAATAATCGGGCTTGTTTTCAAAAAAAGCAAAAGCTTTTCCTGCGAAGCCCACGTTCCTTTTTGCATAAATATAGTTTATAAGTTGAGAAACCCCAAAGAAGAATGCGAAAAATATCACAAAATTAATTACCTTTGCTTTTGTGTAACCGAACTTGAATATTATCGGCAAACAAAAGGAATGCATTATAGAAACCGCGAAAATCGCTCCGGTAAAAGACTCTATTGTTATAGGATATGTTTTGATAAAAGAAAAACCTGTGCTGCGCAGTACAAGCTCCAAAATGAAATATACCAAAGTGCCCAAAGTCATAAATACAAACAGGGAGATATATTTTGCCAAAACGATATTATATCTTTTCAGCGGAAGGCTGTTCAGCATTATATCGGCCTTGTTTTTATCGTCATAGGCAAACCCGCCCATGACAAGTATATAGGAAAACGCCGTAATTGCGCACGTAAACGTCATTTCACCAACGCTTTGAAAAGCGACGATAAAAAAGAATATATAAAGAACAGCGAATGCTATTGATTTTTTTTGCACTATTATATCCTTCATAACAAGATTAAGCATCTTCAGTTCCCCCTTGTGTAATAAACCATAATATCTTCAAGTGTTGGTTTTTCAATTAAAATTTTATCCCCAAAAACTTTCCTTGCCTGTCTCTTATCCTTTACAAGCGCTTCAAAGCCGTAGCCGTATTCTCTAAGTCCTATGAAAACACCTTTGTTATTATCGTTTATCAATTCATTCGAACCCTTGACAAGACCATAGTTTTCCAAAATTTCATCTTTTGCGTTACTGAATACTATTTCCCCGTTATTGATAAAGGTTACATAATCCGCAATTTTGTCAAGGTCGGATGTTATATGGGTTGAAAAAAAGATAGCCTTATTCTCATCCTGGATAACATCGGAGAGGATATCGATAAACTCTCTCCTCACAACAGGATCAAGACCTGAAGTGGGTTCATCAAGAATTAACAGTTCCGCATTATGCGAGAGAGCGGCAGCAAGCGAAAATTTCATTTTCATCCCCTTCGATAATTCCTTTATCTTTTTGCTGTATGGGAGTTCAAATTTTCTCATGTATTTGTCAAATGCTTTATCATCCCATCTTTTATAAAAAGAAGCAATAATATTTTTCATTTCCTTAACCGTAATTTCATCATAAAAAAAGTTTTCATCAAGAACGAAACCAATGCGGTTTTTTATTTGTGTTTCATATTTGATATTATCCATTCCGAAAACCTTAATCCGGCCTCCGTCCCTGTTTATCAGGTTCAATACAAGTTTTATCGTCGTGCTTTTCCCTGCGCCGTTAGGGCCGATAAAACCCATAATATAACCTTTCTGAAGGGTAAGCGTTATATCTTTCAATGTAAAGCCTTCATATTCCTTGCGGAGATTTGTGATTTCCAATATCGGCTCCATTTAAACGTCCTCCTCATAAAACAGCTTAAGCATTTCGAATACCTCATCCAATGTTAGTCCGATAGTCTTTGCGGCACTTACGGCTTCAATAAGCTTTTCTTCAACAATCCTCATCCTTGATTCTTTAAGCAGTTCCCTGTTCTGTGCCGCGACATATGAACCCTTTCCCGGAACCGTAGTTATATAACCGTCTCTTTCAAGCTCTTCATATGCCCTCTTAGTCGTAATAACACTTATTTTGAGTTCATTTGCGAGGCTTCGTATCGAAGGAAGCATTTCAGCTTCCTTAAGTTCGCCCTTTATAATACTGTCTTTGATCTGCGCTGCTATTTGCTCATAAATAGGTTGTTCTGATAAATTGGATATTATAATATTCAATAAAACACCTTCCTATACATACCGTATATACTGTATATATACAGCATATACGGTATTAACTGTTCTGTCAAGTGTTTTTTCAGATTTTGGGTAGAAAAAACGCCGGATTTTAAACTAATCCGGCATTTTTAATTTATTAGAGATGAATCCGTAACGGATTCCATAAGCTAACAGAATGTTTTAGTTGTATTGCCGTTTTATTTTTTTAGTCGTGGTTTTTTCGAATTCGATGTCACGAATTGAAAAATGCCTGATGTATTTATAAAGCACCAGTGATTTATTCACATTATGGACTTCATTTTCAATCAGCTTTCGGATCTGCTCTTCGGTTGGGTTCTCCGTTTTCAGCTCTTCGCGTATCTTTTCGATATCGGGATAAATTTCCGCCGCGACTTCTATTTCACCTGTGCCTTCCCCCTCTTTCCCGTAAACAAGGCATTCGGAGATAAACGGGCTTCTTCCGAGCAACGTTTCGATCTCCTCTGGGTATATATTCTTGCCGTTTTTAGTGACAATTACATTCTTCTTTCTGCCGGTTATATACACAAAGCCATCCTCATCGATATAACCGAGATCACCGGTGTGGAACCACCCGTCGACAATTGCTTCTTTTGTGGCTTCATCGTTTTCATAATATCCAATCATTATGTTCGGCCCTTTGGCTATAATCTCCCCAATGCCTTCTTCATTGGGATTATCTATTTTTATCTGCGTGTTCGGCAGCGGAAGTCCGGCAGAACTGTTTTTATAGTCGCAGTCACGGTTCAACGCAATGATAGGCGAACACTCCGTTAAACCATACCCCTGTACGCAATGGATTCCAAAGTCCTGAAAACCCTGGACAACCTCGGGATCTATAGCCGCTCCCCCGCTTATAAACATGCGCATTGATCCTCCGAAATTATCGTGAATCGGTTTAAACAGTTTTTTTCTCACATCTATTCCGATTGCCTTTAAAAACTTACTGATCTTAAGTCCTGTTTTTAATTTTTTCAGAGTTTTCGGATCTTTTGACGCCTGATCCCATATCCGTTTATACATTGATTCGAGTAACAGCGGTACCGCGATTAGAATTGTTGTTTTCGATTCCTTAAGATTTTTGACAATATGCCTTAACCCTTCGCAAAAAGCAATTGTACATCCGCGGTATATCTGGCACAAAAACCCGCATGTGCATGCATAAGTGTGATGCATCGGAAGCAGCATAAGAAAAACATCATTCTTGTCAATATACAGCATTGAGCACATATCCATAAGATTTGAACATATATTCCTGTGCGACAGCATGACAGCTTTAGATGTATCCGTCGTTCCCGATGTATATAAAAGAATGCTCATTGCTTCCTTGTCAATTTCCGCATCAAGGAAGCTTCTTTCGCCTTCTTTTACCAGCGAATAACCTTTTCCGAGAAGATTGCGGTAAGAATAAACCGAACTGGTTGTTTCACCGGCATCCATTGAAACCAGATATTTAAGGCCGGGGATTTCTCCCGCAATCGATTCCACATCTGCCCTTTTTGCCTCTGAATAAAAAACCGCATCGGATTTCGATCTCAAAAGGAGACTTTTTAATTCTGATACGGGAAGTTCTTTATCAAGCGGAACCACCACACCTGTGCCGTTAACGACTGCCAGGTACGCAACGGCCCATTCGTAACGGTTCTCGCTGATTATTGCTATCCTCTTGCCGGAAAGGCCAAGCTCTATAAGGGCGGTGCCCAAAGCGTTAACATCGTCCCTGAACTGTGTAAACGTTACCGGTTTATAAGGCCCTCCTTCTTCCGTTTTTACAAGAAACGCTGTTTCATTGCTGAATAACCCGGCGCTGCTGTTCAGCATATCCTTAAGTGTTTCAATATGCCTTACTTCATACAATGGAATGTTTTTCATATAATTTTACCTCCAAACCTGCCCAACCTTTATTAATCAGTCTATAAAAAGGTTTCCAGGGAAATATCAATCCGCAAAGAAAACTTTTGTTCAAAATACGCTGAAAGATGAAAGAAAATCGTTATCATAATGCACCTGTATACAGCATAAAAATTTAAAACTTAACTAATTATAGTATAAATATTAAGGGTGTTCAATACAGCCACGCTATTTCTCCTGTTTTTTCAGTTTTTTAAACTATTATGCATTAAGAGAATCGGAAATGAAACACCCGAACCAGGACCCGCGGAAATAATGTTCATACACTGCTCGGCAGAACTATTGTGCAACAGTTCTGCTGAGCCGTCCGCGGAAATAACACCTAAAACCAGCGGGTGATTAACGGGTCGAGGCATTGCTGCCGCGTTCCGGCTGGTACGCAGCTCTGGTTCGGGTGCTTTCGGGAACGACGGGCAATAAAATTTCATAAAACCCTTGTTTTTTTCTTTTGCGCGTGATATGATACATTAAGGTCATTAATATAAAAATTGGATTAAGCTATTTCAATGAACAAGCCTCTTTATTTTTTTGGGAGCGTTGGGTCAGGAAGTATTTTAATCCAAAAAAATTAAGGAGGTATATGAAATGGCTGATAAAATTATAGTTTGCAAAGATTGCGGCGCTGAGTTTACGTTTACCGAAGGTGAACAGCAGTTTTACAAGGAAAAAGGTTTTGAAAATGAACCACAAAGATGTGTAGATTGCAGAAGAGCAAAAAAGCAGCAGCGTTATAACAGAAATCGCAGTCAGGGTGGAAACTGGTAAACAATAAGGAGAGCAAAAGCTCTCCTTTTTGGTTTGGTATCATTCAACAAGCGGTACCTGCCCTTTCATCGCAAGTTCAAGCCTTCTCTCCACCTCATTCCAGTTGATCAGATTCCACCACGCATTGACATACTCATCTCTTCTGTTCTGGTAATCCAGGTAATATGCGTGTTCCCATACATCACAGACAAGCAGCGGTATCGCGCTCCACTGTGTCAGGTTCTGATGCTTGCCGGCCTGTAAAATCTCCATGCGCCACCATGCGGGATTCCATGCAAGAATTCCCCAGCCTGACGCTTCAACTTTCTGTGTTGCATCAATAAACTGGGATTTCATTGCATCCATGCTTCCAAAATACTGGTTCACATGGTAAACAGTCATATGTCCCGGCCGGCCGCCTGAAGAAAGCGGAGCCATAACCGTCCAGTATATGCTGTGAAGGATATGTCCTGATCCGTTGAAGGCCAACTCGTTTTCCCAGTATTTTATATATTCGATGTTATTGGTCTTTCGCGCCTCGACAAGGTATAATTCCGCCCTGTTAAGACCATCAACATAACTCTTGTGATGCTTGTCATGGTGTATCCTCAGAGTTTTCTCGCCGATTACCGGTTCCAGCGCGTTGTAAGGGTAAGGCAAAGGCGGAAGCCGATGCATTCCGGGTGCTATAAATTGCATAAAACCATCTTCCTTTAATTTTGATGCTTATTTCATATTATGATGGTTAACCGTAATTTGATTTTATGCAATTTAAAAACGGTTATTACCTTAAAATGCGTTGCCATTACCCGCCATCATAATAAACTGGTTCCTGTAAAGCCTTGCGTAATATCCTTTTTGTGAGAGAAGAAAACTGTGAGTTCCCTGCTCAATTATTTTACCGTCCCTGATTACAAGTATCCTGTCCGCGGAACGGATTGTTGACAACCTGTGCGCTATAATAAAGCTTGTTCTGTTTTTAAGAATGTTTTTAATAGCCTGTTGTATCAGGCGTTCCGTTTCCGTATCCACGGACGACGTAGCTTCATCAAGAACAAAGATTGCCGGATCCGATATTATCGCGCGGGCGAATGAAACAAGCTGTTTTTCTCCGGTAGACAATAGCGAGCCTCCTTCGCCTACTTCGGTATCGTATCCTTTTTCCATTCTCTCGACTATCGGGTGAAGGTTAACAAGTTTGCTGGCCCTTATCATCTCTTCCTCGGTAGCGTCAAGTTTTCCGTACATAATGTTGTCCCTTATCGTACCGCTGAACAAATGCGGGTTCTGAAGCACGTATCCGAGATTGGAGTGCAGCCACAGCATCGGCATGCGGGTATAATCATAACCGTCAATAAAAATTTTTCCGTCGGTTGGTTCATAAAACCTGCATGCAAGATTAACAATGGTGCTTTTTCCGGCGCCGGTCTCTCCCACAAGAGCAATCGTTTCACCGGGCTTTACCGTAAGACTGAAATTATCAAGGACCTTTTCACCGGTTTTATATGCAAAACTGACATTCCTGAACTCGATATTTCCGGTTATCTTAGGCCATTTTTCCTTATCTGCCCCATACTTAGTTATAACTTCAACGTCATCTTTGATATCGGGCTTTGTTTCCAGGAGCGACAGAATTCTTTCCGCCGATGCCTGGGCTGATTGCAAATCAGTAAATATCCTCGCCATGTCACGTATCGGAAAGAAAAATTGAACGGCAAACATTATAAACACGGACATAGTTCCATAACTTACCGTGCCTGCAATAACACCGTCTCCCCCTCGCCACAGGACAAGGCCTGCGCCGATGCTGCCCAGAAGTGTCACAATCGGCATGTAAACAGACGCAAATGTGGCGGCGCTTACACATTTTCTGTTCATTTCGCCCGTTAGTACCTTGAATTCCTTCAGGTTCTCAGCTTCGCGGACAAGCGTTTTTGTTGTCTTCACCCCCTGAATTCCTTCATTAAACGCGGCGGTAATTAGTGAATTGTTCCTCCTGATATCCCTGTGGTTGAATAAAATCCGCCTCTGGAAGTAAAATGTAACGACAAAAAGCACGGGGATTACGGTGAACGTAAGAAGCGCCAGTTTCCAATTCAGCACAAGCATTACAACCGTTGTAACCACCATCATAAAAAGTCCCCACGAAAAATCGACAATTCCCCACGACAGCACATTTCCCAATCTCCATATGTCCGATGTCAGCCTGGACATCATCCATCCGACAGGGGTTTTATCATAATACGAAAGCGACAGCGCCTGAAGATGCTCAAACCCGTCTTTTCGTATATCGTGGCAAACACCTGTTTCAACAACTCCCGCCGACGAAATCATCAATTTCACAACTATGGCCTGAATAATCATAATCAGCGAGTAAACTATAAAAAAGGCCAATAATCCACGGGTATTTTTTACTACTATGTAATTATCGATGGCATGCCGCTGCATCAGCGGTATTAAAGCGTCAAATACGGCAAGAATCGCCATATATATGCTTAAGATAATAAGCCTGTTCTTATACGGTTTCGCATAATGAATAAATTTTTTCCATAATTCTATGTTAAATCCCTTGCTGAATACTTCCTCCTGAAAACTATCCATATTATCCTACCTCTTTTTTATATTTCTTCCTCGCTCTGCGCAGCCCATATCCTTGCATACATTCCCTGTTCGCGGATCAATTCGTCATGAGTCCCTTTTTGAATAATTCGCCCTTTATCGATAACGATTATCTGATCCGCCTGCGCCAATGTACTGATGCGGTGTGATATTATAAACGTCGTAACCCCAGTGCTTCTTTCTTTCAGCGCTTCACGAATCATCAGATCCGTTTCCATATCGACCGCGCTTAACGAATCGTCAAATATGAGAATCGGGTGATCTTTTAAAACAGTTCGCGCAATGGCCACGCGCTGCACCTGTCCTCCCGAAAGCGTCACGCCCCTTTCTCCGACCAGCGTATCATAGCCTTTTTCAAAAGATAAGATAGAGTCATGTATCGCGGCGGTTCTCGCGGCGTTTTCTATTTCATGCCGTGTTGCTTTCGGGTTTGCTATTCTTATGTTTTCAAAAACTGTCTTTGAAAACAGGAACGGCTCCTGCAGGACAATGCCAATATGACTTCTCAGCCATTTTTTGTCGATATCCATCAGTTCATGGCCGTCAAGCAGTATTGAACCTTCATCGTAATCAAAAAGCCGCACGAGAAGGTGCATCAGCGAAGACTTGCCGCATCCGGTAGGTCCTATTATCCCCACTGTCTGTCCCTGCTTCACCTCAAAGCTTATATTCTTTAACGGGCTTGTTCCGTCGGGGTATTGAAAACTTACATTTTTAAATACAATATTGCCTTTTATCTCTGGTGTTAATCCGCTTACATCCTTTGACTCAACAGGTTTTTCAAGGATTTCTATGATGCGATCGAATGCGACAAATGCCTGGCCCATATCCGATATTACACGGCCAAGGTGCCGGATAGGCCATATCAGGTTTCGTATATATACCGTAAACAAAAGCACCGTTCCAAGCGTTATCCGCCCGGATATGGCCCAGCTTACCGCTACAAATAGCACAAGTGCCGCCTGCGCCATACAAAGCAAATCAGTCATTGACCAGTACCAGGACATTGTATCGATCAGTTTTTTAACATTACCCCTGTGTTTGCTGTTCTTATCACTGAACTTCTCTATTTCATGGCTTTGTCTTCCGAAAGCCTTCACAACACGAAC
>LFRV01000008.1:11579-12379 GCA_001512485.1 Clostridiales bacterium DTU069
GAATATAATGTGAGTCCTACATTAATACTTAGCATCGCTATAAGCGTGAGCGTCACATTCATTAAAATCTCTCCGACCTGTGGAAGCTGCCCCGAGAGAAAATTCCGCGTAGTTTCCACGTCCGCTGTGCTTCGCTGGGTCAGGTCCCCTGTCTGCGATTTCACATGTTCGTAATACTCCATATGCTGCAGATGATTGTATATGGTATCCCTCATGTTTTTTGCCGCGTTTTCGGTACTTACCGCAATCCAGCGCCCTCTTAAATATTGGAACACCCCGGCCAGCAGTTGTAACAATAAAAAAATCAGGCCGAGTATCCATAAATTTCCTCTGAGAGCTTCTCTGCCGCCGTAATTTTCCACCATTCTCATGAGCCATCCCGGCAGATTCATCGGTTCGGAACCAATAACGGAATCAATCGCAAAACTTACCGTCATAGGACTGAGTACAGAAAATAATACCGAAATTCCTGAAAAAATGATTGCGGAAAAATATCTTAACAGGTTTTTTCTCATAAATTGTTTAAGAAATTTTAACCTTTTTTTCATAGTAACCTCCTCGGAAAAAGCAAAAACATCTCCGATTTTTCTTTTTCATAAAACCGGAGACAAATTCTTCGGAAAAAACAGGCACTAAATAAAGGCTGCAGTTTCCAATGAACCTGCAGCCTCACAATGCAATTCTAAGGCTAAAGAGATCTATTTTCCTCCGGTTGCAGGTTGTTATCATTATATACACATGCCAAAAAATAAAGTTTGAAATCGAACCAATATGAACGCGTCATCATCTAACAACCTCCT
>LFRV01000053.1 GCA_001512485.1 Clostridiales bacterium DTU069
CCGTGTACAATTATACCGACTCTTCCTTCGGCAAGGTACGAAGCCACCCTGTCCGGCCGTTCGGTAAGCAGCATTTGCGGCGCCGGAAGATATGTGCTGTCTTCAAGAAACTGCTCCAATTCCCCCGAATCACGCAAATAGCCTGTTTTTATACTCTTAAGGCGCCGCCTTATCTCGCCGACGAGCGAATCATTAGCTATGTTTTTGATATATACCATGCTGCAGGGCGTTTTGCTTCTTTCGCCGACAAGTATGTCTTCGACTATTAGGTTTTCATCCTTTATTATTTTCCTGAGAAGCGCGGTATTCATCCGGTTTGTTTCATTAAACGATTCTTTCGGTCCCCTTATATTAAGTTCGGATGTGGGTTTTTCAACATTCCTGTGCTCCCATCCCTTTACGTCGCATGCGAAAGCAACATCAAGACCGTCGACGAAAATGCCAAGGCCTCCGAAATTCACTTCATCGACAACTTCCTGGTATGTCTTGCATATTTTTACCTGGTTCTGCGGTATCAAGTGATTGTATATCACGTCGCGAACAGTCTGTTCTTTCGTATTTACAGGCATCGCGGAAAGAGTCATAAGCGGCTGGATAATTGATAAGTTCACCAGAAGCCTGTCAATCATTCCGTCAAAGAAGCAGACAAATACCGGATAATCCTTATTCATCACGATAACTTTAAACTCGCGTATTTTAAAATCCCCGTTTATATCGGTGTTGTATCTCTTTTTTATATAATCAAGATTTACATTAATCGATGTATCGATAAACAGGGATTTAGTGTCGCTATCCCTCCTTTCCCTTTTTTTTTCGTTCATTTCGTTTATTGGAATGGGCTGCTTAATTCCGTCAGCACCGGCTCTTTTTTCGTTATTTGCTTTCCTGTTAAACTTATTCTCATCTTCCCCGGACTGGGTTTCGTTTTTTGTTTCTTTGTCCTGCTTTGCCTGATCGGCTGTTTTCGCATTGCCTTTATCGTCCGGGTTCTTATTGTTTCCATCAAGTACAAACCGGTATTCGGGTTCTTTCGGGCTGAAAAGAAATATCGTTTTAAACCATTTCGATATACTTTTTTTCAAGCTAAAACCTCCGGATAAAATAATTCAAATTAGTTTACCTGCATAGTTTTGGCAATAGATATGCCTGTTATGCAAAATTTTCGCATGGCAAATCACTTTCGAACAGTTTTTGCACTAATCATTTTCAACAAGCAAACTGTATTCAAAAAATACATGGTATGGATACGGACGGATGAATTCGCGCTTGAATGGTTAAGCAGGCACTTTTCCAGAATCCGCGGTTTGAAGACCGGAACAAAATTCATCGATCTGTATGCCCAGTTGCTGTACGGAAACACGGTATTTTTAGTAAATGGAATCTCCGAATACCTTTCGATACCTACCGAAAGCACGGAATCCCGCTCCATTGAGGAGCCGTCTTCTCAAACGGTTATTCGAGGCCCGAAAGAAGGTTTCAGTGAAAGGATCAATACGAATATTCTCCTTGTCAGGAAAAGGATAAAAAGCCATCATGTTAAGTTGGAAAACCTGACGGTTGGAAATCTTACGCGGACGGCCGTAAGCCTGATGTATATCGAAAATATTGCAAAGAAAACGATTGTCCGGGAAATACGCAGGAGGATCAAAGAAATTGAAACCGACTCCATTCTTGAAGGTTCATATATAGAAGAAGGGATTAAAGATGACAGGTATTCCATTTTCCCGGAATTTTTAAGCACCGAAAAACCGGACACTGTACCGCCGCCCTGCTGGAAGGAAAAATTGCGATATTTGTCGACGGTTCTCCTTATGCCCTGACTGCTCCGGCCGTTTTTGTGGAGTTTCTCCATTCGAGCGAAGATTTTTATCATAATTTTATCGTTTCGTCAATGACACGGCTTTTGCGGTTTATTTCCCTTTTCCTTACCCTCCTGACACCGTCGGCTTATATAGCTATCACAACCTTCCACCAGGAGATTATCCCGACGCCGTTACTGATTAGTATTGCCGCGCAGCGCGAAGGCGTGCCGTTCCCTACTGTTATTGAAGCTTTTCTCATGGAAATTACATTTGAGGTGCTTCGTGAAGCCGGTGTCCGCATGCCCCGTGCCATCGGGTCCGCAACCTCGATAGTCGGCGCTCTCGTACTCGGTCAGGCTGCCGTGGAAGCAGGAATTATATCCGCGGCAATGGTCATCATTGTTTCGATGACCGCAATCTACAGTTTTACGGTAACTAATTATGAAATGTCAAATGCCGTCAGGATACTCCGGTTTTTTTTATGGTTCTAGGCGGATTTCTTGGCCTTTACGGCGTATTTATGGGCCTTGTAATACTGACTTTGCACCTGTGCAAACTGAAATCCGTCGGGACACCGTACCTGATGCCCCTCGCGCCGTGGATTAAAAACGAGAATAAAGACTCGTTGCTGCGGTTTCCACTATGGTCAATGAAATACCGGCCTTTCGGCATTCGTGGGGAGGACAGGCGAAAAACGGCGCAAACAATTAATGAAAAAGGAGGATGAAATGGTTAATAAAATAAAATTTATTGTTTTTTTCTGCCTGTTTTCGGTTCTCTGCTCCGGGTGCTGGATCAGTCATGAAATCGATACCCTCGGCATCAGCATCGCTGCGGGCATTGACCTGACGGAAAGCGGGTATACGATATACCATCGGGTACTGAATCCAAAAGCGATAACAGGAAATGTCGAAACTGTCGGAGCGCCGGTCTTTCTTTTCACACAACACGGAGACAATCTGTTTTCGGCGATACAGAAAATAGCGCTCGAATCACCAAGAAAGATATACAACGCTCACCTTAGAATGATCATATTAGGAGAAGATATGGCCAGAAACGGTATTAAGGATGCTATCGACTTCTACATGCGGGATTATGAATTCCGTACCGACTTTTACTTTGCTGTGGCCAGGAACAAAACCGCAAGGGAAGTTCTTGAAATTCTTACACCGCTGGAATTTATACCCGGACTTAATATGTATGGTTCTCTGAAGCTCTCGCAGGATCACACCGGACTTACGAAAGAAGTCAATATTATCGATCTTGCGCAAATAATCCTCGCCGACGGCCATGAACCGGTACTGCCGGGAATTGACATATCACCCGGAACACCGGATTCGGACAATATTTCTGCGATGACGACCGTAAATGGCGGAAAGCGTCTTTTTTACAACGGTCTCGGGTTTTTTTGCGACGACAAGTTAATCGGATGGTTATCCGGCGAAGAAACCCTCGGATTCAATTATATACTTGGAAACGCGAAAGACTGCGCGGAATATGTATATTATAATGAAACTGACCAGATAACCTTTGAATTCTGACGGCTACATTCAAAAATATCCGCCGTCTCCAGAGATGAAAGACCGGCAATTAATATAATAATCAGCATTGATGCCAATATCGCGGCCATGGAAAGCGATTTGGACATATCAAAGAAGGAAAACCAAACCATAGCAGCACAGCTTCTCGAAAGTAAAATACAGCAGATATGTCAAAGCGCCGTAAAAAGGGCTCAGCATGATTTACGCTGCGATATTTTCGGCTTTGGTGAAGCAATCCACCGTAAGTACCCCGATTTATGGAACAAGCTTAAAACAAACTGGCGTAATGAGTTTTCCAATATTCCCGTTGACTTTCACATCACTGTCGAACTTAAACAGCCGGGTCAAATCACAAAACCAATGTTCAGGAAGGAGAAGTAATGGTCGATTGGGTTTTTTTGATATTGACTTTCGCTTACAGCGGAATACTGTGTTATTTCGAAATTCCGTCTATGATAAATCAAAAGCAGTACCGCGAGCTTGCTGCATTTATTGCTCTTCTCGCAACAGGAACCTTTTTAGGGTTTATGAAATTTTCGGGAAAAACCGTTCCAAACCCGTCAGATCTGCTATTTATTATTTTTTCACCTCTTAAGGGTGTTATAGAAAGCTTGCTGAAGTAGGTGACAATATGGGAAAAACAAAGATAACAAACCGTCAATTGTGTTTTATTACTTTTGGATTATCGCTGGGGGGCTCTGTTCTCGTAGTGTCGGCATTAATGGCAAGCATCGAGAAACAGGATGCATGGCTGGGAGCTATCGCAACAGCCGTTTTTGGGTTTCCGGTTATTTGGATTCTCATTTTTCTGGGGCGCCGCTTTCCTGATAAAAACTCATTTTCGCGGGCTTTTGAGATTTTCATCCTTATATCCGCTTCGCTGTTTCTGATTGCGACTGTTCTCATTCTACCGAATGCTAAAATTGAAAATTTGCAGCCTGTCCTTGAAAACGGCTTGTCTGCGGTTTTTAAAAGCGCCTTTTTTATGTCGGCTTTTGTCACATACCCCGTCTATACGCTTATGATGGTCTATCCCACCCATACAAGTGATCTGAAAGCTGCCGGAAAAAGCATGCTGACTGGCTACCTTTTTTCAAGCGTTATTTCGTTCCTTGCCATTATTCTGTCAATTTTGGTCCTGGGATGGCAAATAACGGCCAATACGCGGTATCCCGCATTCCGTCTCGCCAAAGAAATTGAAATGGGCGTGGTTTTTACAAGAATTGAATTTATTATCTTCTTTTCGTGGATACTCACGCAGTTTATAATAAATACGCTGCTCTTTTACGCCGCTGTAAAAGGAATTGCCCAATTATTCGGGATTAACGATCACAAAAAAATTATCCTCCCTTTTGCCCTCGTTGTCTTTGTTCTGTCCGGCGTCGTTTTTCCGGATGTCTTTTACCAGGAGAACTGGATTGTCTTTGTGTAGGCGCCTTATGCTTTTATCAATGGGTTTGTTATCCCGCTTCTTACATTAATTCTTTACTTTGTAAGAGGGGGAAAGAAAAAATTTTCAAACTCTCATGTGTCTTGACAGGTCATACAAAACACATTAGAATAGAATATGCCGATACGGGTGATTAGCTCAGCTGGTTAGAGTACCACGTTGACATCGTGGGGGTCGATGGTTCGAGTCCATTATCACCCACCAGAAAAAAGAGGGAGAATTAATCTCCCTTTTTTTTTAATCAATTTAAAATGTTTTTTGTAAAGAGAACATTAATGCGTTTTTGGCTGCTCATCCTTAACAGACGATTTTAAAAACAGGATTACAGGAAAATCTGATCTTCAATAATGTTCAGCATTTTCATAGTAGCCTTTATTGCCGATGCGGTCTGATCGGAATCAAGTCCTTTCGTTTTGTGTTCCTTGTTTCCGTAAAACCATGTAATCGTTGTCTCAACCAACGCGTTTGTCTGGCCGCCGGGAGGTATCGTCACGATATAATCGGTCAACTGCGGTATTGTTTTGCCAACCTTGTCGTATATTTTTGTAATTGCTTTCATAAACGCATCATACTGACCATCACCGTTTGAAGTTTCCTCGTAAACCTGTCCTTCAATTTCCAGGCTCACGGTAGAAACCGGTTTCAGGTTTTGCGCATGGCATATGTAATAATTTAAAAGCTTTATTTTTTCGTCGGAGATTTTCGTATGCAGAACATCCGAAATAATATACGGGAGATCGTCGGTTGTTATATACTCTTTTTTATCCCCCAGTTCCACAATCCTTTCGGTGACTTTTTTGATAGAATCCCTGTCAAGCTCAATTCCGAGTTCCTCAAGGTTTTTCATTATGCTCGCCTTGCCCGATGTTTTTCCGAGAGCGTATTTTCGAGTGCGTCCAAAGCGCTCGGGGATAAGTTCATTGCAGTACAGGTTGCCCTTATTGTCCCCATCGGCATGGATGCCGCTTGTCTGAGTAAATACGCTTTCGCCCACTATCGGTTTATTCGCGGGAATTCGAATACTCGAAAAAGCTTCAACAATTTTGCTTATCTTTGTTAATTTCGTTTCATCAACCGAAAGGGTTCTGTCCCTGCAAAAATCGTTAATTACTCCTATTACGCTCGAAAGAGGAGCGTTTCCGGTTCTCTCCCCCAAACCGTTGACAGTGGTATGCACGCCGTGCACTCCCGCTTTTACCGCCATAAAAGTATTTGCCACAGCAAGGTCGTAATCATTGTGCGCGTGAAAATCAAAATGCATATCGGGGTATCTATCAATCATCATCTTTACATATTTATAAGTCTGCTTAGGTTCCAAAATGCCCAATGTATCGGGAAGCATAATCCTGTTAATTTCTTCTTCCCTGAGCGAATCAATCAGGTTAAAGACATATTCGCTCGAAGTTCTGATACCGTTGGACCAGTCTTCCAGGTACAAATTTACCGAGATTCCTCTGCTGCGGGCAAAACGGATTACTTCTTTTACATCCCGTATATGCTCCTCAGGCGTTTTTTTCAATTGCTGCGTGACATGTTTTAAAGAGCCTTTGCATAATAAGTTCAATACTCTTGCACCGGCTTCTTCAATCCATTTGACCGATATTTCACCGTCAACAAATCCCAGTACTTCCAGGCGATCGAGATAACCCTTTGACGCACACCATTCTGACACTGTCTTTACGGCTTCCATTTCTCCTTTTGAAACCCTTGCCGACGCAATTTCAACTCTATCCACCTTTACTTCTTCGAGAAGCATTCTTACGATATTGAATTTCTCTGTGCTCGTAAATGAAACGCCGGGAGTCTGTTCCCCATCCCTTAACGTTGTATCCATTATTTCTATCCTCATAAACACCCTCCTTTTGAAAGGTCTTTCAAACCTTGTTTCCACATACTTTGTTAACAAAGATAACAGTAAAAAAGATAAATTTATACTATTTTACAACAAAAGAAATTCCCCGTAAAGGGGAATTGTTCAATATCCGGCACTATTTCAGTTATTAATTGAAAGGGAATGTAAATTATTCCACAAGGTTATTTTTAATCGCGTACACCGCAGCCTGCGTCCTGTCCGAAACTTTAAGCTTCCTGAATATGTTCGATATATGGTTCTTAACCGTTTTTTCGCTGATATAAAGCGTTTTCGCGATTTCCTTGTTAAGCATGCCTTTTGCGATTAACCTTAAAACTTCCAGTTCCCTATCACTTAATGCGCTGCCGTTTTTTTGGCTGGACGCGGCACTTGACGTATAGCGTTTGAACTCGGTAATCAATTCCTTTGCCATTGACGGCTGAATATACGCCTCGCCCTGGTGGACTTTGCGTATTGCCTCAATTAACACTGAAGCATCCGCGTCTTTTAATACATAACCGCTTGCGCCGTGCTTTAGAGACTGAAAAAGGTATTCGCGATCCTGGTGGATAGTCAGCATAATAACCCTGGCGTTGGGATTTATCTGCCTAATCATTTCCAAGGCCTGCAATCCGTTTTGTTTCGGCATATTAATATCCATCAGCACAACATCGGGTCTTTCTATGTTGTAATAATCAACTGCCTGTATTCCGTCGGCAGCCTCTACAACTACCTTGATGTCGTCTTCAAGTTCAATAAGCTGTTTCAAACCCTGCCTCACCATTGAGTGATCTTCAGCAAGCATTACACGAATACGTTCCATTTGTTACCCTCCTTCATCCTTCCGAATGCGGCAGGAGCACTTTTATAGTTGTTCCTTTACCTATTTTTGAATTCACATCCAGTGTTCCGTTTAACAGCTCAATTCGTTCCTTCATGCTGAATATGCCGAAACCACCGCTGTCGTCATCCTTCTCCACTTTCAGCAAATTCGTATCAAAGCCTTTTCCCTTATCCGATATTCTCACCGCAACATTTGTCGGAGTAAATTCTACTTTTACATCCGCTGTTTTCGCATTTGAATGTTTTCGTATATTATTAAGCGCTTCCTGGACTACCCTGAATACTGTAAGGTTAATATTCTTGTCATAGCTGTCGTTGTCCGCGCCAAGGCACTGGAACCTGACATCAATGCCCGATTCCGAAGAAAATTTTTCTATGTATTTCTGTAAAGTAGGTATAAGACCCAAATCTTCAAGCGACATCGGCTTCAGATCATATATTATCCTGCGGACATCCTTAAGCGAATCCCTTACCGCATTCTTCAGGTTTTTAAGCTCTGCGCGCGCCTTATCCAAATCAACGTCTATAAGTTTTTCGCATATTTCCGCTTTCAAAACAACATTCGACATCATCTGGGCGGGTCCGTCATGAATTTCCCTTGCCACACGGTTCCTCTCTTCTTCCTGTGCCTTTATTATTCTTATGGCCAGATACTTTCTTTTTTCCGTATCCTCAAGATGAATGTCGAGATTGCTCAAATCACCGGATAAATAATCCATAACCGTTCCGACCTGGTTAACCAATTGTTCGGCTTTCTCTACGGTTCCGTATGCTTCTTTCAGCCGCCTTTCCAGATCGTTTCGCCTGACTATAGCGAATTTCTCGCGCTCTCTGTTCACGGCAAGCTCAATCCGTATTTTGTCGGCGCTCTCATATGCCTGCCGTATATCATCCTGCGTGTATTTGTCGAAATTCTTGCTTATTAACGCAAGCCTCATCCGGCTTTGTTTAAGCTGCTGTTCAAGCTCTTCCCCACGAATTATAATTCTTTCAACTTCAATTTTAAGCTGCTTTAGCTCTTCTTCGAGCCTATGGCATTCGCGTCGGGCACCTTCCGCGATGTCATATATGGCTTCCCGGCTTTTATCGATCATGTTAATTGTGTTTTTTACGATACGCTTCAGCCGGGTAATGTCGAAACTACCCATTCTGCATCATCCCTATGCGCGGCTAACCTTTAATTAGGCTTGTTTTCCTTTATTAATTTCTGCAATTCATCCATAAAAGTGTTTATATCTTTAAATTGACGGTAGACGGAAGCAAACCGAACATACGCAACTTCATCGATTTTCCGCAGTTCCTCCATAACCTTCTCGCCTATTTCGGTACTGGTTATTTCGCGGTCAAGCGTGCTGTATATCTGTGCCTCGATACTATCAATCATGCTGTTAATACGGTCTATGGAAACCGGGCGCTTCTCGCAGGCCCGCAAAATCCCGTTCATAAGTTTTTCCCTGCTGTAAGGCTGGCGGGACTTGTCCTTTTTAATTACCATAAGGGGCATATATTCAACTTTTTCATAGGTTGTATATCTTTTCTGGCATCCAAGGCATTCCCGTCTTCTTCTTATAGTTGCCCCGTCGTCCGTCGGGCGCGAATCGATAACCTTGTCCTCCAGATGCGAGCAATATGGACATTTCATATTTCCACCTCCCCGATGCTTTATTATTTACTCACGTAAAACGGAATAAATTGCTAATTCCAAACCATTTCTTTTATGCAATTCTCGCAGTTTTTCCTGGTACTGCCAACGTTTGAATGGTTATACCTCCAATAATAGATATCGGATATTTTTTTATCTTCTTAAAGCAAACAATAATAAAGATCCCGTTTCTAAACATCGCGTATATCGACAAGAATTATATCTTCTCCGATTTTTCGTACATCTTTCCACGGTATTACCAATTCGGTTTCCTTCCCGAACAAACGAAAAAAAGAATACGGTCCGGGTAGTACAATAGACAAGATCCTGCCCGTTTCAAGGCTGAATTCCGCATCCTTTACAAAACCAAGCCTTCTCCCGTCCGAGATATTTATTACTTCCTTCTGTCTCAATTCCGCGATACGCGCTATATTCGAATCAGGCAGTTGTATGCCGCCGCGTTCCTGGTTTTTTATATCGCGTTGAAGCATATTTCCCCCAAAAAGATTGATCCAATACAGTCTATTCGGGATGAAGGCGCATAATGAAAACTAAAATATCTTTCAAACATACTTGCGCATATGCTTTAATGCGGCTTTTTCCAGTCTTGATACCTGCGCCTGCGATATGCCTATTTCTTCTGCGACCTCCATTTGCGTCCTCCCCCGGAAGAACCTTAGATCTATTATCATCCTTTC
Organism: Clostridiales bacterium DTU069; assembly: GCA_001512485.1. GTDB lineage: Bacteria > Bacillota > Clostridia > DSM-8532 > DSM-8532 > DTU069. The sequence goes on from LFRV01000053.1 coordinate 9,829, forward strand.
CCTCTCCGATAAACGTGATATCGCTTCATTGATTGAAATGTTTTCAAGCCAGCTTTCATCGTTATTCTTTTCATCGCTCACCTGATCCATTACATAAATCGCGTCCCCGCCGTCATGATAAACCGACTCGAACAGTGAAATCGGATCCTGTATCGCATCTAGCGCCAAAAGCACATCTTCCCTCGGAATGTTCATCTCTTCCGCTATTTCGGACACGGAAGGATCCCGCGACAGCTTGCTCGTGAGTTTTTCTTTTGCCTGGAGCGCTTTATACGCGGTATCCTTAAGCGACCGGCTCACACGGATTGAATTATTGTCCCTTAAATATCTTCTTATCTCACCGATTATCATTGGAACCGCATATGTTGAAAACTTTACATTCTGTGACAGATCAAAATTGTCGATCGCTTTAATCAAACCAATGCAGCCTACCTGGAACAGGTCGTCGACATGCTCTCCCCTGTTGTTGAACCTTTGTATAACGCTTAATACCAGCCGAAGGTTTCCCATTATAAATTCTTCCCTCGCCGATTTATCTCCATTTTTAATTTTCTTAAACAATTCATCCTTTTGCGTATTTGTAAGGATAGGAAGTTTTGATGTGTTTACTCCGCAAATCTCGACTTTGTTGACCAAAACAGACACCTCCCAGTTTATCGGGTTTTATTTTTTTCTGATAAACCCTACAATCATTTTTTCCTTGGAGGTGCCAAATATACTGTTTCTCATGCTTGAAAATATCTTCATAACCCCTTGACAAGCGACATGAATGAGAGCCTAAAAGCAACACAGGGGATAAAAATTTTTATTTCCATTCTTTTTAGGAAATAAAAACACAGGCAATTTTTTCTTTTTTTATCAGGCTAAAGCATCCGGCTTATTTCCTTTTTTAGGCGTCCGAGAATTCTTTTTTCAAGCCTGGAAATATAGGACTGGGATATGCCAAGCATATCGGCTACTTCTTTCTGGGTTTTTTCGCTCTGATTATTCAGCCCGAAACGCATTTCCATTATTCTTTTTTCCCTTCGGCTTAATTTTGTCATCGCCGCATCGAGCAATTCCCTGTCAATTTCATCATCGAGGTTTTTCTGTATTAAATCCCCTTCCGTTCCGAGAATGTCGGACAGAAGAAGTTCGTTGCCGTCCCAGTCCACATTCAGCGGTTCGTCTATCGACACTTCCGAGCGCAGCCGGCTGTTTTTTCTCAAGAACATCAGGATTTCATTCTCTATGCATCTTGACGCGTAAGTGGCAAGCTTGATGTTTCTTGACGGGTTATACGTGTTTATCGCCTTTATAAGACCGATGGTTCCTATTGAAGTCAGGTCTTCAATGTCCATCCCGGTATTTTCAAACTTCCGGGCAATATACACAACAAGTCTGAGATTTCGTTCAATCAGCGTTTTCTTTACCGCGTAATCTTGCCTTGACAGCTTATCCAGCAACGCCATTTCCTCTTCGACAGTCAGAGGCGGAGGCAACGCTTCGCTTCCGCCTACATAGTGGATGTCGCCGCGTCCCGGTCGGAATATGTTTCCAATCCATATCCGTATATTAATAATGATTTTTTTAAACTGTATACACATTTATTATCCCTTCCCCGGTTTACCATTAATGCTGAATTTAAAATAAGGAACTTAGGCTGAAACCATTTCCGGGCTTATTATCGCGCGGTATTGGTTTCCTGCCGAAAGCCTGTTTTTGCATATACATACAACTACCTGAGTCTTTTCAAAACAATAATCCTCCTTCTCTACCGAAATACTGTCAGGTTTGAACCCCGGTAAAACACCGCTCGTATTTCCGATTGAGTTAAACGGTATTAACCTTATCCTTCTTATCCATTCCAGGTCATTTTCCATGCTTATTTCCGAGTTGTCGGTTTGCGACCAGTTTTTAGCCCATTCAAGCATTTCAGGGGGAAGAAGTTCTTTTAAACCATCCAGTTCGGCCACCATCACGGGGCACCTTGTGACCGGATCCAAAAGAGTATTCCCCGTATCTATCAGCGCGGGCATCGACACCGTTCTGCCGTCAATACTGATGCATGCATTTACAATGTATGATTCTTTTTCTATCCTCTTCCTGAACAAATCGGTAAACGCGCGCACGAGCAAAAAGCCGAAGCAAATCGTCAGTATAAGCAGCAGCGTATCGCTTCTGAGCCCGTTGTAATATATCCCGTTTTTATAATATATCATCTGGCCGGTTAAGCTCATAAGCGCGTACCCGGCCCCCGCGAAAATAAAAGTAGCTATGTAGAACGACAGCAGGGCCTTAAAAAAGTTTTTTATCTTTCTTAACGGGAACGCCGCAGCTACCATCAGGAATGAAAGAACAACCTTGCCTCCGATTGTATATAAGCTTCGGATTGCGGGACAGGACAGCATAATAACAAGGTAAACGGCTCCGACCGCCGCGGAAATAAGCCTGCGCCATGCGGCAGACACCATGCCCGACAGCTTCCCGGTAACAGACAATATGCCGTAATTTACAAGTATGTTCTCAAGGAATAATAAATCTATATATACATACATAATATCACTCCATAATCAGCAGACAGGACGGATACGAAAAAAACGCATAGCTTCTCCACTATCAACCTATATGCACATCCTCTGAGGTTTATGCCTCCAAAATAACGAAAAATACAGCTTTATAAATCCATAAAACCAGTGCTGTATGAGAAACCTCAAAAATTCAGGACACGATAGTATTATACTTGACGGCACATATAATATTTGTCAAAAAAGAATATCACCCTGTCGATTTCCAAGGTTGATTGAATCAGCACTATAATTATGAAGAACTATTGTACAATAGTTCAAAAGCAGTTTCTATACATTATTTCCACGGGCTCTGGTTCAGGTGTTTTAGTTATCTCGGACGGCTGTGAATAATTTTTAGTATTGTTATGGTTTTTCACGATATGATATACTAGATTGTGAGAGAAAATTATAAAACAGGTGTGAAATGAAAAAATCATCTATTTCGAAATTTTTCCGAGTTTTCTTTTATTGTATTTTGATTACTTTCCTCAATATAATCATGCAATTTGCAGCAGCAATGCTGCTAATGTTTGCCGTAATGGTTTTCAAGATAAACCAGTCAATGGCTACCGGAATCGCCTATTCTTTATCCGAAGCGGATATCAGCGCAATTGCCCATGACATACTGCTTCCTTCGTTTATTCTGGCCGCATTCCTTACCTTTGGAATCGCCTGGCTTGCGCATGTCATATTCAACAGGCCTTTTATAAAAAGGCTTTCGGTAAGCAAAGCATCGATTGCTTCTATAATAACTGCTTTTGTAATCGGTTGTTCGCTGCAAATGCCCATTATTTTCGCAATGGATCTCATTCACCGGGCCGGCGTTGCTCCCGAACTGTTCGATAAATATGCAAAAATAATGGAGCCTCTCACAAAGAACCAGGATATTGTCCTGCAAATACTGGCGATAGGAATTGTCGGACCCATTCTTGAGGAAGTGATATTCAGAGGGCTGATATTCCATCAGCTAAGGAAAAACGTCCCGCTGATTTATGCCGTTATAATCCAGTCCGTGTTATTCGGCATTTCGCATCTTAATATTATTCAGGGAACATACGCATTTCTTATTGGGATACTTCTGACACTGTCTTTTGTCTGGTCACGTTCCCTGCTTCTTCCGATCGTTATGCATATGGGAATGAACCTGTCGGGCATATTTATGTCGGAATACGGAGATTATATCGATAACACGACAACATTCGCAATCCTTGTGTTTTCGATTTTGTTAGCCATAGCCGGAACCGTGTACCTGTATTCAAGATCTAAGGACACGGCGAAAGATATAGCTGTATAAATGTTAATGAAATAAACGGGGATAATTTTCGAGATGGGGATTTTCACGCCGTTATGCGTTTTGATATATATGCTCGGGAACTATATTGCTCCTTTTGTTAATTATTTTAATGACTTTATTTTCAGGCACAGGTTCGTATAATAAGTATCCCTGGGCTACATCGCATCCGTATTTCTTTAATACCTGGTACTGTTCCACTTCTTCTACACCTTCCGCCACTACGCGCATCCCAAGCCGGTGGGCCAGAATTATCATGGCTTCGGTTAATTTTCCGCTGTTTCCCGGTTTCGAAACGCCCTTTATGAAAGAACGGTCGATTTTCATAATATCAACGGGCAAACCCTGCAGATGCTTCATTGATGAATACCCTGTCCCGAAATCGTCAAGCGCTATTTTTATTCCTATTTTCTTTAACTGTTTCAGCTTCAGAGCGTTTTCTTTGTGTGGTTCCATTAAAGCCGATTCCGTTATTTCAATAACCATCCATGCCGGATTCACGCCTGTTTTTTCAATAATATTTATAAAACTGTTCAGAAAATCATGCTGCAATAGTTGTACCGGAGAAACATTTACCGATACGGGTATCGGTTCTGTCCTTCTTTTATTGATTTTAGCCGAGAATTTACATGCTTCCGTAAAAACCCATTCACCGATGCGGTTTATAAGGCCGACTTCTTCAGCGAGAGGGATAAATTCAACAGGCTCTATACAGCCTCTTTCCGGGTGAACCCACCTTATAAGCGACTCCAAACCTATTATCGTAAAATCTTCGAGGCATACCTGAGGTTGATATAATATATGGAATTCACCATTTTCGATCGCCTTTCTGATATCCCGTTCAAGAAGAAGTTTTTCATACAGTTCGTCGTTCATATGTTTTTCAAAACGTCTCAATAAATTTTTGCCGGTTGATTTTGCCTTAAGCATAGCTGTATCGGCGTTTTTCATTAAGTCATCGGCAGTTTGTCCATCCTCCGGGAAAACGGCAATTCCAATACTGAATGTAAAGTGAAATTCATTTTCATCAACTCGGATCGGCTCACTGATTTTATCCTTAAATTCTTCAATAAACGAGTCAAATCCGTCAACCTTGTCTTTATCGGTAACAAGTATCGCAAATTCATCGCCGCTTATCTTGCATACAAACGAACCTTCTCCTGTGCAGTCCTTTAGACGAATTCCCATCTTCTTCAGAATGACATCGCCGTAAACATTTCCGAATGTATCATTTATTACCTTAAAGTTGTCCAGATCCATACACATCAATATAAACGGATTGTTGGATTTCACAAGGGATTCAAGGTAATTGGACAGCCACAGCTTGTTTGGCAGTTCGGTTATCGGATCGACACAGGCAAGCTCAAGCAATTTTTCTTCTTTTGTTTTTTCAATCTGTATATCTGAATAAGAACCTGTTACCCTAATTAGATTGCCCGATCCATTAAAAAATGCCGCTCCCCTGATTCTGGCCCAGCGGTATTCGTCATTTGTCAATATTCTGCATTCAATGCTGAATTTCTTCATTTTCCCGCTTTTTACCTGGCTAAGCAGTTTCAACACGTAATATTTATCATCGGGATGAATCAGCTTATTAAATATTATGTTTGTCCTGGTTTCGGCCCATTTCTTATCAAGATTATACATTTCAAGAATACGATTTGAAAGATACCATTTTTCTTCAATAACATCGTATTCCCATAATGCCTCCTGTGAATAATCAAAAAGGCTTTGCAACCTTTCCTTGCTTTTTATTAGTTCAACCTGGTTTGCTTCCAGTTCTTCATATTTTGATTTCAGTTCATAATGGTATTTTTTCAATTTGTCATATTCTACCGAAAGATCATCGTAGTAACGTTTAATATCCGCTTTTTGCATGTAAAGAAGATCCCATTTTTTTCTAACCCCAATTGAATAATAAACAGAAAGGGAAACAACAGCAATAACCGATACTGCCGTTACAAGCATCGAATCATAGAATACGCGCAAATATGCATATAATAAAAATAAAAGAGCCATGCTTATCGGGAAGATTATATCGGCGGTAAAAACCCGGTTTTTTTTCACAATATACCTCCACATAAAGCGTCTATAAATTTTTACCACCGAAACCCGTTTGATAAACATAATTCGTCAAAAACTGCACATTATGCCAACAAAATATATCAAAACAGCATAGGAAATTATAATAACGGCCTGTGAGTAAATACTCTTTTCTTTTCAGCATAATCCGATACTATATGCCCATTGCCTATAAGCTTATATTTGTATATCAGAAGCCCTTCCAGTCCAACAGGTCCGCGCGCATGTATTTTGTTCGTGCTGATGCCTACCTCCGCACCGAATCCATACCTGAACCCATCGCTGAACCTGGTTGAACAATTCCAGAATACATTTGCCGAATCAACCATGTTCATAAACTTTTCCGCTGCCATTCTGTCAGAAGTTATAATAGCATCAGTATGACCGGATCCGAAAGCATTAATATGGTCAACTGCTTCTTCCAGGGAATCAACCACTTTCACAGCCAGGATATAATCAAGGTATTCCGTCTTCCAGTCGTCAGCAGACGCGGCCTGCGCATCAATAATTTTTCGGGTTTTTTCGCATCCTTTTAACACGACATTTTTCTGATCGGTTTTCTTTTTAAGCTCCGGTAAAAAACCCGCCGCGATATCCGAGTGCACAAGCAGTGTCTCCGCCGCATTGCATACGGCAACATACTGCGTTTTGGAATCATATACAATATCAACCGCCAAGTTTATATCGGCATCCTTATCGACATAACAATGACATATACCGTCCGCATGCCCTAAAACCGGTATCCTTGAATTATCCATTATATAACGTACAAATTCATTTGATCCTCTTGGAATAATCAGATCAATCCATTTGTCGAGCGCGAGCATATTTTTTACATCCTCGCGGGTTTCAAGCAGATGTATCCACCCGGAAGGAATACCGGCCTGATTTGCCGCTTCGCGAATAATTTCGGCCAATACCCTGTTTGTTTCAATCGCTTCTCTGCCGCCTTTCAACAATACGGCGTTTCCGCTTTTAAGGCATAGCGCGGATATCTGCACAAGGGCATCGGGACGTGATTCAAAAATTACTCCAATTACACCGATAGGGCAGCTTATCTTATATAACTCCAATCCTTTATCAAGTTCAGTCGCAAGCAAAGTTTTTCCGACAGGGTCAGGAAGCCCGGTAAGACTGTGTATGCCTTCAACCGTCTCAGACAGCTTTTTATCATCAAATTTCAGCCGCTTTAATAGAGGTTTCGGTATATTTTCGCTTTCGCTTCTTTTTAAATCGATTTCATTCTTTTCAAATATTTCATTTTTATTTGCGATAAGGCTTTCAGCAATAAGATGCAGCGCACGGTTTTTTTGTTCGGCGCCCGCGGTCGACAGCTCAATTGCCGCTTTTTTTGCGTCCTTAGCAGCTTGAATAATATCCATAACAAACCTCCGCCATATTACCGGCATCTTCATGTTTATTCATCGCAACCGTTTTCCGGTTTGCTGTTTCCGTTTACCCACCGGTAAACAGCCCAAGCCGCCGGTTATTAAAAATATAATAGCTTATGGGAAGCCCAAAATCAAATAAATATTTTGCGGGCCCCGGTAAAAATGAAATTCTTTTCCGATTTTATAAAAAGGGTTGTAAGAAATAGTTTATCGACATTATGCCCTTTCCATAAACTTGATAAACTCTCTTGCGTAATACGGATCAAACTGTTTGCCAGAACAGTTCATTATTTCATCAATAGCGTCTTCATGCGAGATGGCATTTTTATATACGGTATTATGAGTCATAATATCATATGCATCAACAATGTTCAGTATACGTGATATCCTTGGTATATCCTTCTCCTTAAGGCCCTGCGGATACCCTTTCCCGTCCCAGCGTTCATGGTGACACAGTATTCCGTCGGATATATGGGCCAATTCCTGATGATTCACGGCTATTTTGTAACCCTTTTCGGAATGCGTGCGGACCTCAAGCCATTCATCGTGATTCAGCCTGCCCGCTTTCATCAGTATTTCGTCAGATATCGCAACTTTGCCGATATCATGCAAATATGCCAAAAGAGAGAGTTCTTCAATATCTTTTTCGCTTAATCCGATATAATCGGCAAATTCTTTTGATAATGTGGTCACTCTTTTTAGATGAGTTTCCGTTTCAATTGAGCGCTGAAAAAGAGATTCCTTTAATGAATTAAGAATAGTCTGCCGTATTTTTCTGCTTTCGGAAAGTTTCTCGCGATACATCATATTTTCGGCCATTTTCAGTACATCTATCAAGCTCTCGCTTGTATTGTTTTTTGTTGCATATCCCATCGAAATGCTTAAAGCGATAGGAACATTTTTTTCTGTGAGGCTTTCTTTTCGTATTCTTTCGCATATCCGCGCCGCGGTTTCATTATCGGTTCCCGGGAGCAAAACGGCGAATTCATCTCCTCCCCACCGCGCGACAACATCTTCTTTTCTGCAAACCCTTTTTAAAATATCGGCAAAACTTTTAAGGAGCTTGTCCCCCTGCAAATGTCCGAAAACATCGTTTGTGAGCTTCAATCCGTTCAGATCTGATATAATAATCGAAATCGGAAGACTTCTTTCCACATCGATCCGGTTAACCTCTTCCTCAAAAAACCCCCTGTTGTATAAACCCGTAAGCTTATCATGATAAGCAAGATACCTGATTTCTTTTTCTGCAATAATCTTTTCGGTTATATTCAAAAAAGTGATAAAATCGGCATCCGTGCCGTTGTAGTTAATTTTTGCGGAATACAGTTCTATCCATTTCATACCGTCATTGGCAGGGATCATAATCGGAATGCTGTAGCTTTTATCCATGTTCTTGTTATTTTCACTAAACTGTGCCAATACTTCGCGTAAAGACCCGTACGGAATAGAATACAGCAAAGACTTTAAAGCAATCGGGTATTTCTTTGGGGCCGGAATTCCTGCCATTGAATAAAACGCATGATTTGCATACATAACATACCCATTATCGATAACGAGTATGGGAAGAAAAAGCTGTTCGGCCAAAGCTCCGAATTTTTCATATCCGTCATTATTTTGTTTGCAACCAGAAATACCGGTTTTCTTTTTTTTATTGCCCAGAATCATAAACCGCTACCCAATAACATCCAATTACCAATATTATACTATTGCATTATAATACAAGAAAAAAATGGATTTGTAAAGCGGTTTGTTAAAAAATTCAAAAAGTTATTTTTTGGGTATAACGAGCATAGCAATTAAGTAAACCAAACCCCCGCCGAGTATTAATGACGGAACGGATAGTATAACCCAAATCAACCGGATTACGGTCGGATCTATGCCAAAATATTCTCCAATGCCTCCGCATACTCCGGCAATAACTTTATTTGTTTCGGAAAGATATAGTTTCTTTTCCATATAACCACCTTCCGGAAAATAATGCCAATTAAAAACTCATATCAACACGGCGAAAACCGGCGTGAAAAGCAATGCACTTTATAACGAAACATATGTATTTTAAGACTTATCAGCTTCTGTATACATCGTCCGGCGATTTAATGATAAAATCTTCGTTTTTAAGGATCTCAAGAGCTTTTTCAGGGTTCTCCACCCTTAAAATAACCATTGCGTTCTCATTCTTGCAAGTTCCGACAAAAGCGTACATATACTCAATACTTATTCCCTTTTTATCCAGTATTGTAAGCGCTTTCGCAAGACCTCCCGGTTTGTCTTCCACTTCTATCGCTATAACACTGTTTAAACTGGCGGCAAAACCATGCTGCTGCAAAATCTCAATTGCCTTGTCAGGCTGGTTGACGATTAGCCTTAATACGCCAAAATCAGTTGTGTCCGCAATCGACAGCGCGCTTATATCTATATTGTTTTCACCAAGAACGCGCGTTACTTTGGCAAGCCGTCCCTGTTTATTCTCAAGAAATACGGAAATCTGATTTATTAGCATGGTATCCCCTCCAAAAAGATTGATGCTTACATTATAACCCATGCTTTCAGACGGAGGCAAGGAGAACTTTAGCCGTAAACTTTCACGGAAGCACCAGTATTTGCCCGGCGTATATCGCAGCGCTGTCGAGATTGTTTGCCTTCTTTATTTTATGTATATACTGCCGGATTTCAATATTTCCCCTGTATTCCCGGGCAATATCCCAAAGAGTGTCCCCGTGGTTTACCGCGACAGTACGATACTCGTTTTTTGCGTTGCCGGCGTTTGAAAAGGTGACAGTACCGATAAACAAAAGAAACAAAGCTGTGCAGAACAGAAACGCGGCAAATCTTTTTCTGTTTTTTAAACGATATCTTTTTATCATTTGTATCACCCCGGAACATATGTTCTTTTATTATTTTACCGAACATATGTTCACATGTCAACAGTTTTTCGAACATTTGTTTGACATATTTTTAAAATATGGTATAATAAACCTAAACAAAAGAATGCGGGGTAAAAAAATGAGAGCTAAAAGTTTGGAAAAACAAAAGAAAATTTTGGATTTTGTAAACAGGCAGGTCCGGGAAAAGGGGTACCCCCCGTCGGTTCGCGAAATCTGCAAGGCAGTGGGGTTCAAATCCACATCAACCGTACACGCTTATCTTTCCAGTCTTGAAGCAGAAGGTCTTATTTCAAAAGAACCCGCAAAAACCAGAGCGTTAAAAGTTATTGACGAAAAAAGAAAAAAACTTGAAGGGTTCATATCCGACCATGAAATCGAGAATGTTCCGATTCTCGGCCAGGTTACGGCCGGTCAGCCCATTCTTGCGGTGGAAAACATCGAAGATACTTTTCCGGTTCCTGTGCAATACCTCGAAAACGCTCCTTCTTTCATTCTGAAAATCAAAGGCGACAGCATGATTAATGCCGGCATCCTCGACGGTGATTTTGTTATTGTAAAGCAGCAGAATACCGCTAAAAACGGTGACATTGTCGTTGCGCTCATCGGTGATGAGGCTACCGTAAAAACCTTTTACAAGCAAAAGGATCATATTATGCTGCAGCCTGAAAATGACGCGTATGACACGATAATCGTAAAAGACGATGTTTCAATACTCGGAAAAGTTATCGGCCTTTTCAGAAAATTTTAACATCCTCCCGGGCAGAAGAACAACGGAAGACTACGCATGCTGACAGGGAATTAATTATATCCTGCCGCATGTAAAAACGCTTTAACCTTTTTTT
>LFRV01000102.1 GCA_001512485.1 Clostridiales bacterium DTU069
GATTCATTCAAAGAACTGCCTACAGGCACTGTGCCTGAAGGAGCCGGAGAGCATATAGCAACTATCGGTGGCTGGAATCTTATTGAATTCTGGCATTACTCCGGAGGGTATTGGAAAGCTACTACAAGGACAAGTACCGGTTTAAAAGAATTAATAATATATGACTCAGAAGCGACCGCAAAAAATTGGACAACTCAAAGCTTTTTAATGGATAAAATATATGAAAACGGATTTGTACTCGAATATACGATAGATCACCCAGAGACTGTTATTGATGCAATTAATGAAGGAAAAACCGTAACTCCGGTGTTAAATATCGACAGTGAAACGATAAGGCACAGCGGCAGTGATATGATCATTGATAACTTTTTCAACTATGATCCGCTGCCGCAGGGATTGACTTCAGATCTTCCCGAAAAACCTGAGTACATACTCAGCGATGAAAATATTATTATCAGGGCATTGCCAAAACTAAATTGTCAAAATGTATCACTAAAAGATAAAGTTGATTTTTACCCACACAGGATACCTCTTGTTCGCTCCGGCTTTGGAAGTCTGTCATACTCACTGTTCAACCGCGAAAACGCTGTTAACCGTGGTGTAGGTTATCCTCCCGATCCTTTTTATTATGACAGGCGTACAATTGACTATGATCAAATAGAGAATATCGACGGCATGCTTAAACCGGGTTTTCTTGTTACCGTGACCAAGCCTGAAACCAAGGACGAGCCAAGCGACAAAATCCAAATAGGTTATGGAACTTTCGCAAACGCGGGAGCGGTTTCAATAAGGTTTTGGTACCCTATCCGCGTAGACTATTATGCTTCGGGAGGGATTAAACCACCTCCGTCTGCAACACCAACACCTACACCAACACCGCCTGCCCCGATAATATCCGACGGCACATCAAATCAAACAGATTCTGCCATGGAACCTGACGCAGAATGTATTATCAAAGCCGATGAGCGCGGAAATGAGAAGTTTGATGTTGAGCAGGGCATACCCGTCCGTGAAAGCCTGTATGTGAACGCAGAAGCACGCGAATACCTGTTTGACGTTTCATATACCGAACATACGCATTCGGAAACAGAGCACGTGAAAGTGAAAAAGACATGGCACCTTAAATGGCAGGAGGATCACGGCAAATACAAAACGGAACACTGCGGCTCGGGCGCGTTTTTCCATGCATCCGGAAATTACTGCGATGATTCGGACGGCGACGGCGTAAAAGACAATTGCCCGGGACATACATATAAAGGGTGCAGGGATACCAATGGTGACGGCATAAACGATTCGTGCCCGGGACACAAAGTATGGGTTTCAAATTGGATCGAAAAAACAGGTACCGTTGTCACATATTCGGACATTTACGAAATTACAAGGAGGTATTCATATTGGACAATTGATCATTTCGAGGCTTTCATACCCGAAAGCGTAACGGTGTCAAACAACGCGCTGCCGGGAGGTAGCATTAAAATTGCCGCGTCCGGAATAAGTGTTCCGAACATATCGATATCACATAGCGCAGACACCGATGAACATGTTTTGAATAACCCTTTAAGTGACGCAAAGTCGTACGGAACGATTAAATATGATTCGAACGCTGCCTGCTATGTAGTTGAAGTCAATGACGGATATCTTGACGGCGGAAAAATGAAACCTTCGGTACCTGGAATCTCAAACGCCGGTTCAATAATAGAAAGCAGAATACCACAGTACCGTGTGAAAAACGATTTACTCGAATTTAACGGATTAACAATACTTGATGATACGGTTACGAACACGGGGGATGCAAAAGACCCGGCAAAAATTCCGATAGCTCCTGTATGCGGGAATAACGTTTTTTTCAGGAACAACAATACAATACCGGATAATATACTGAACGGAATCCATGGCAGTAGCGGCTCAATTTGCTACAAGCGCGTTACCGATACGATAAATCCGGTATATGAAAGCGAGATAGATTATTCAATACCCTCAATAAACAGTGTTACCGTTCATACACCTGTCGTGTGCAATGTTAATTTTTATGATGATAAGGAAAACGATCAATCACTGAATCCTGATGAAAGCAGAATAACCGTTGTCTTGGGAAGACCTTCGAAAATCGCGCTTTATACGACCGGGACGCATCTTGATATACCTGGCTATAACAACACACCGGGAGGCAGTATGGACTGCAGGAAGTACACCGCCGAAAGGCAGGTACTTTTCCCGTTCGATGTGTATGCCGGGACCGATAAACCCGATCCTTCACGTTTCGTCGAAAAGGACACATGGCATACGATCCCGATAAACGTGTCCGATGAAATCGATATCTGTATACCTGCATGGGTACCGGAAGGCGATTATACCGTCAAATTCCGAGAGATTGCCGTTAACGCGCCAGGAACGGATAAGGAACAGCAGCACGCCAATACCGACATATCAAACTATGTCGCGTATTGTGAGATTCCGGTAAAAGTAACCGGAAGGATATACGGTTTCAGGATAACGGATGTGTCCGATATGCTGTGGCGGGATGTTTTCAGGGTAAGTAAGGATTCGGCCACGCATACCGGAAACTATTACTATGTCGGATCAAAAGACGAAGAAGGAAATAACAGGGGAATATCACCGGTTTTCACTCTTCCGCTTATCGAGGGAAGCCATCTGTTATATCAGAACAGGGGCGTGTTAAAAACAGGCTATTCATTTAAGTTCGACCTCATTACAATCGGAGGTTATTACGGCAATAATGATTATATAAGCATAACGCCGGAGTTCTGGTTTGTGAAAAAAGACGGCACAGGCCGAAGAAAAGTTGATCTATGGTATCATGACAGTTTCGGCGGTAAGATGAACTATTTCGTAAAGATATCACCCGATGATCCGAGAAATGTTAACAATATAAAATATATGAAGCTCGGCGATTTATACAGGAATGTTCCGGAGGATGAAATAACCGATACAGCGCTGATACTTGGAATAGACGGATACGCGTTTAAAAACAGGAATGCCGGAATAGGGCGCTTTGACCATATAAGCCTTTCTGAAGCACAGCGAACATACATCGGGGCAAAGCAAAACCTTCCGAACGAAATTAACATTAACGACTCTATAAAGTCAGTGCAGAAATGGTACGGTGAATACTACCTGCCGAATGACCTGTTCACTGTTGAACAGGGTTTTGATGTCATAGAATACGGCAGGACGCACAACGGGCTTGACGGCAAAGAAAGCTTCTGGCTGAGGGACGGGTATATCATAGTTAATTTCCGTATCGAAACAGTGAAAAACGGGGATTTCGACAACCCTGTATTAAGCTATTGGGGCGCTTGCAGGTGCAATATGTTTTTACGGGAAGGCTTCCTGTATGAAAAAACCGATTATTACGGCGCGGTATTCACCTTAAGGGATGGTGATATCGTGTTCTACGACACGGACAAACGCTCAAGCGATGACTACCGTATAGGAGGAACGCATTAAACGGCGGTTAATAAAAAGATGAGGTTATTTTAGAAGAGTATCGTGATTTTCACCTTCCCAAACATTTTTGTAAAGTATAAGAGAAAAGAGTATGGTGTAGAGTCGGAGCATGGAAAAGATACGGCATTCTTGTTATGGTTGGAAATAAAACTGTAAAATAACTCGGAAAGTCGGAATATAGTATTTGCAGGCAATCGAAGCGTTATATAAAAGAATTGAAAAGAATAAGGCGCCCTGTTAAAATATAACAAGACGTATGAGGGCGCCCGCCTTGTGCTGATATACAGCGGGCAAATACGCTTTTTGTAAAAGGATGTGCTTTTTATGTGCGGCCGGTTTTATGTTCCGGAAAAGGAAATGGATGATTTTACAAAGCTTGTAGCCGAAGTCGAAAGGTCCTTGCTGAAAAAATACGGCGAGATCTTTCCCGGGGATACCGTTCCCGTCATTACGCCGGGTAAGGGAAAAAGGGAAGTCCATGCCGTTAAGTGGGGTTTTCCATCCTGGAAGGGCTGCGGGTTGATTATTAACGCAAGAAGCGAGACAGCTCATATAAAACCATTGTTCAGAGAGCCGTTCAGAAAAAGAAGATGCGTTATTCCCGCATCAGGTTTTTATGAATGGAAAAAAGAAGAATCCGGTGAGAAAACAAGAAAAATAAAGCATTTAATAACAGTCGGGAACAGATTGTTTTACATGGCGGGTTTATACTGGTTTTTCAGGGAAAATGAAAATGATTCGGTGTTATATCCGGCCTTTACGATCCTTACAACCGAAGCTAACAACAAAGTACGCAACATACACAACAGGATGCCCGTGATAATAGATGATGAAAACATCGAAAAATGGCTTTTTTCCGATAATCCGGATGAAGTCATCCCGCTTCTTCGCCCTGTAGATGATGAACAAATCGAAATTACCGAAGCGGTTTAGATTATCTCGTATTTCTCATATATGCCAAACGCAGCCGCAAATCTCTATATAGTCTACGGCATTTAGCTCCATTACAGTACAGCCTGGTATAGCCTATTGTAACCAAGCAAATTGAACGCTGTGTTCATTAATCCGGCTTCAGCATTTACGGTATGATTAGAAGCATTTCGTATTAAAGACCGGTCATTTTCGGCTTTGCATAGCTAAAAGGAATATTGCAAAAGATAGTAACGGCTTATTAAGCAATCAATTTATTTATACAGTGTGGTTAAGGTTATGAACCAGCCGTACTGTCGGTTTGTTTAACCGGTTTTACGGTATGCCGCACTGGGGAGAGAATAAATGCATATTTCAGGTATACTGGAGAATGATCGTACGCAAGAGGTTATCGATACGATTAAATACTTTCTTAATGCTGTGAATAAGAAGGTCAGCTTTTCCGAGTATGCACACCGCTTCAAGAACAAACAATTGTGGAATGATTATTTATCGGCATTAATCCAGATAGAAACCGAAATTCTTGTTATCAGAATCAAACCCCGTGATGTCGGCAAAGCCCTTCGCACACTTCCTCTAAATACGTTGATAGTTAATGATTATACCGATTGGAAGGCTATTTATTCAAAAAATAAACGTGATTTAAGACATTTATTCAGTAAAATGGTACTTATTTTAAACAGTGATATAATAAAACCTTCAAATTTTACCGATGAAGAAAAAGGTAGGCTTTTATTTTACGGCTTCAGTTCGGACTCAATTATTACAACGTCGAGTACGGGTGAGCCTTTTGAAAACGGGAAATTCCTGTGCTGCATAAGGGAAGGTTTGATATCGACAAACGGCAATATAATCGAACCGCAGGAGTTTGTTGTCAACCTCAGGAATACGTCGGACGATCCGTACAGCATCCTCGCGGCTGCATCGTTTGCCGTAATGAATGATATAGATATGAATAAGCTGAATTTACTTCAGTAATTTACTTTTTTGTCAGGCCAAATTCGACAAAAAAGTACAAAAACGTTGCGAAACAATTGTTCTAGCTATATAATAGAATTATCTGCCAATAGTAAATATTTGCTTAAAAACAGCATTAAATAAATAGCGGAATAAACGTTTCGTTTTGACATGGATAAACATCAATTGGGTTTGCCTGACAGCCGCATGAATAAACTTTTATTGAACGGGCTGACAGCCTAAAAGGTTTGTATGAATGTAAGTTTATATAAATATAGAAAGAAAACTTCTAAAAACATATTATGCGGAATAAGCATAACATGAGATGAATTGATTTTATATACGAAAGACAGAGAGGAGTGGGTTTATCCATGTCCGGAAGCTTCATGGAAAATAACAGCGCAAATTTGTCGGGTGTTATTTATTCCGAACCGTCATTCAGCCATGAAATATATGGCGAGGGGTTTTATCTGGTTACAGTAAAGGTACCCAGGCTCAGCGATACATATGATTTCATTCCTGTAATGTTTTCTGAAAGGCTGATACCGCTCGACGAGATCCGCGAAGGCAGGACAATCGTCATAGACGGCCAGTTCAGAAGCTATAACAATTACAACAGTTCTTCAAAGCATAAGCTGATGCTTACAGTTTTTGCCAGAGATATTGTTGTATCCGACTCAATAGATGAAACGCGGGTTCCGAACAGCATTTTCCTTAACGGGTTTATATGCAAAAAACCTATTTACCGCACAACCCCGTTCGGAAGGGAAATATCGGACATCCTTCTTGCGGTTAACCGGGCGTATAATAAATCCGATTATATCCCATGCATTGCGTGGGGAAGGAACGCTCGTTTTGCAAGCCATCTCGAAATCGGTGATAATATCAGGATTTGGGGAAGAATCCAAAGCAGGCAGTATCAAAAGAAATTGCCGGACGGAACCGTGGAGGAAAGGACTGCTTACGAGGTTTCAATATCTAAAATGGAGGTCAGCAAGGTTAATAACGCTGTCAATAAACAGGAAGAAAGCGGATGAAAGGCGGGTAGCTTATGATAAAGGTCGTGCACGGCGGCAAAGGTGTTGGAAAGACCAGATATCTTGTCGATGATGCCCACAGTTTTTTGAATGACTGCAAGGGCGAAATAGTGTTCATCGACACGGGAAATAAACTGATTACCGGGCTGAAGCATCAAATTCGTCTTGTAAATGTTCGGGATTTCCCGGTGGACAACCTGTACTCCTTTTACGGCTTTATCAGCGGTATGATTGCCGCGAATTTTGATATTGTAGCTGTATATGTTGACCGGCTTGACGCTGTTTTGGAAAAGGACCCCGATTATAAAACCTTTTTTGACAAAGTAAAGCTTTTATCTGAGCAATTCAATATCCGTTTTATGTTTTCTGTAAGCGGAAATATAAAGGATATTCCTGACTATGTAACAAGTATAAAAATAAGCCCTGCCGTAAACCTGTAGACAGCGGGTACGGCGTTTCGGCCTGGGGTTGACTTCATCCGGCAAGCTGATATGCAGGTTATGAATATGGTTTTTATAATTATAAAAATAAAAAGTCCCGTTGTTACGGGACTTTTTTATTAAATGCCTTGGCTGCTGTTATAGCCCATACCTGCTGACTCCAAAAGATTGTCATAGAAAGCTATACGGGTTATGTGATAATACGGCATCGACCAGAGAAAGCCTATGTAAAACCCGGGAAACACCGAAAGGATAAACCAGCCTAAAAAGCTCAGATCCTGAATAAACAACGTCATCTTGTTCCCGTACATCATCGCCTTGCTCCGGCGTATAGCTTCGGAAGCGGTTATTTCCGGGTTATCATACAATATCAGCATAGCCTGTGAATAACTGTATGATGCTACGATCCCGGGCACAATAAATAAAAGTGACCAAAGAAAAATATAAAGCTGCGAAAGCCAATAAACTGCAAGGGCTTTCCCAAACATGTCAAATCCTTTGAACAGGTTTTCCAATTCGGTTTCACCATGTCGGAAGAACCTGATAAAGAAAATAACAAGCCCGAATTGAAGCGGAGGCACCAGTATTATTGCACCGAGAACAGGGATAATTCCGCAGCCCATTTGAAGCAGAACAAAGATAAGCATTGCCAGGACAGCGCTTCCCCACTTACCGGAAAGTGCCGCTTTTGCGCGGTTTTTTAGCTCCGGACGTGAGACAGACGAGTGAAACCCGCCGTATGTGTATTCCATAACAAATTCCTCCATACGTTTATGTTTTTATAATTATACTTTATTTTTCGGCCTGAAACAACATGAAGCCCAACCATATAAATCGTCTTAATTGTGCCTCTTTAAATCTGGTACCCGTTCATGTAAAATGAAAGAGAGGTGCTTTATGTTTGTTTCTGTTGTAATTGCGAACAGCACAAGAGAATATGATAAATTCTATGATTATATCGTTCCCGCGAACCTGGAAGCTTTAGTACGGCCGGGAGTGCGCGTCCTTGTTCCGTTCGGAAACAGCCGCCGTTTGAGGGAAGCTTTTGTAATGGAGGTTAAAGCGGAAAGCGATTACAAAGAGCTGAAGCAGATAGGCCAGGTGATTGATGAAACGCCTGTCTTAACGCCCGATTTAATTTTATTAAGCCATTTCATGAAAAAACGTTATGTGTGTACATATGATCAAGCGATAAGGTGCATGCTTCCTTCCGGTCTTTCGCTTTTATACAGCGACGAGGCGGTTTTAAACACCGAAGTATGTGAAGGCCTGTCATTGGAGGAAAAAAAGCTCACCGATATAATTGCCGGGAACGGCGGGAGGATGAAAATAGACAAACTTCGTGATATAGTCCAAATGCCCGTTGAAAAGCTTATTGCTGCTCTTGAAAATAAAGGCGCGATAAAAATAGTTAACAGCTTTCAATTTAAAGCCAGTTCAAAGACCGTAAAAGTCGCGTTTCCGGCTGTTGAATCCGATGTATTCCAGGAGCTTGTCCGTGACAATTCAATTAGAAACCAAAACTATATACGGATCATGGAAATACTGTACGATGAAGGCGCGGTCGCGGTAAATGAACTTAACATACTCGGGTTTTCAAACGCCGTATTGAAAAACATGGAGAAAAAAGGGTATATATCGTTTTTAGAAGAAGCTGTTGAAAGAAACCCTGCCGATGAACTTGAAGTTTGTATTTCCGAGCCAAAAACACCGACAGCGGAACAGAAAAAAGCCCTGGACGCGATACGTGAAAAAATCGAATCCGGTTCATTCCACGAAATCTTACTGCACGGAATAACCGGCAGTGGAAAGACCGAAGTATACATGCAGGTTATCGCAGAGGTTTTGAAAAAAGACAAAAACACGATTATGCTTGTGCCTGAAATAGGGCTTACACCTCAGATGGTATCGCAGCTTATGGGAAGGTTTAAGGACAGTATTGCCGTTATCCACAGCCGTCTCTCAATGGGCGAGAGGTATGACCAGTGGAAAAAGATAAGAAACGGTAAAGTAAGAGTCGTTGTAGGCGCGCGTTCAGCAATATTCGCGCCGCTTTCCGATATCGGCATTGTTATTATAGACGAAGAGCACGAGTCCACGTATAAATCGGACAGAACGCCGAAGTATGACGCAAGAACTATAGCCGCCGCGCGCTGCAAAATTCATAACGCGGTCCTGTTGTACGGTTCCGCGACACCTTCCGTTGAGAATTACTGGCGGGCGAAAACGGGAAAAATAACCCTTGTCGAAATGAAAGAAAGGACGAACAAACATCCGCTTCCTGAAATAATACCTGTGGATATGCGTGAAGAAATGGACAGGGGAGCGAGAAACGAGTTAAGCAGCGTCCTTATCCGAGAATTGAGAAAGAACAAGGAAGCCGGGGAACAGGCGATTCTGTTCATAAACCGCAGGGGGTATTCAAACTTTATATTATGCAGAAAGTGCGGCTTTATAGCGATGTGCCCATACTGCAGCGTTTCATTGACGTGGCACCGTCCTGAAAACAGGCTTGTCTGCCATTACTGCAGCTACAGTTCGGTTCTTCCCGGCAATTGTCCGTCCTGCAAAAGCGATAAATTACAGCCGTTCGGCCTCGGTACGCAAAAGGTCGAAGAGGTTGTTTCGTCGACGGAACCGGGGTTTTCGGTGATAAGAATGGATTTTGACACTACCGCAGGGAAAAGGGGGCATCAAACGGTTCTGGATGCTTTCAGTAAACAAAAGATCGATGTAATGGTCGGAACGCAGATGGTCGCAAAAGGGCACGATTTTCCCGACGTTACGCTCGTCGGTATCCTGTCGGCTGACAGCCTCCTTGGAACAGGAGACTTCCGCGCGAGTGAGCGGACTTTTCAGCTTATAACACAGGCCGCCGGCAGGGCAGGAAGAGCCGGCAAACACGGAAGAGTAGTACTCCAGGCATATAATCTCGAGGATTACAGTATCCAGGCCGCATTAAGGCAGGATTACCACGAGTTTTTCAGTCACGAAATAAAACTCAGGAATGAACTGAAACTGCCGCCGTTTTATCAGTTCGGCCTGATACTTGTTTTGGGGAAGGATAAGGACAACGTAGAAAAGCTGGCCAAACAAATCCATATTGATATTACCCGCAATCCGGAACTAAACCGCGGCGTGCTTATGTCCGCGCCTGCTCCTTCTCCCGTTTCGAAAATAAAGGGCAGGTACAGGTGGCGCATTTTGCTGAAACACCCGTCAATAAAAAAACTTGGCGGAATACTTGAATGGGTGAATGATTCATATAATAAAAAGGGCAATAAGGATTGTACCGTATCGGTGGATATAAATCCCTCAAATATGATATAATAACCTCACCCGTTACCGAAATCACAGATTTCTAATTTATTTGTTTGTGCGGGTTTCTGGCATATAATAATCTACCGTAAATGAAAGGGTTGAAAATATATGGCAATACGACAGGTACGAACAAAGGGAGACGATGTATTAAGAAAAAAATGCAAACCGGTTAATAAAATAGACAAAAAGCTGCAGGAACTCATTGACGATATGATAGAAACAATGTACAACGCAAACGGGATCGGCCTTGCGGCACCGCAGGTCGGAATACTTAAGAGAGTTGTTGTCATTGATATCGGGGAAGGCCCGATGGTACTTATAAATCCTGAAATAATAAGTGAATCCGGTGAACAGGTTGAAGTGGAAGGGTGCCTCAGTATACCCGGTATATGGGGTGAAGTTAAAAGGCCGGCGAAAATTGTTGTCGAGGCCCTTGACAGGGAAGGTAAGCCGCGGAAGATAGAAGGTACGGATATGCTTGCGAGGGTATTGAGCCATGAAACCGATCATCTCGACGGCATCCTTTTTGAAGATAAAGTAATCAGGTTCATAGAGCCTGATAATGATAATTCACCGGAATAATAATAAACAAAAAGAAGGATACCTATTATGCGTATAGTTTTCATGGGAACGCCTGAGTTTGCCGTTCCAAGTCTTGAGAGTTTGGTTAACAGCAAATACGAAGTTGTAATGGTTGTTACACAGCCCGACAAACCAAAAGGCAGGGGCTATAAAGTTTGCTGCCCGCCTGTGAAGCAGTTTGCTATGTCAAAAGGATTACCGGTATTCCAGCCTGAAAAAATCGGGGAACCATCCGCGGTCAGGAAATTGGCCGAAAAAAATCCGGACCTTTTTGTAACATGCGCTTTCGGTCAGTTTTTAACAACGGATGTACTTAATATACCAAAGTACGGAACGGTTAACGTACACGCGTCTTTGCTTCCGAAATACAGGGGAGCTGCGCCGATTAACTGGGCAATAATAAACGGCGAGAAAAAAACCGGAATTACCACAATGATGACCGTTTTGAAGATGGACGCAGGCGATATTCTGCTACAGGAGGAAATAGAAATTAATGACGACATGACAGCAGGACAGCTTCACGACAGAATGTCTGTACTTGGTGCCGAACTGTTGATAAAGACAATCCGCAAAATTGAAGAAGGAACTATTGAACGGATTCCCCAAAATGAATCGGAAGTTACTTTTGCTTCAAGAATCACCGGCATGACCGGCAAGATTGACTGGAATTCAACAGCGAGACAAATACACAATCTCGTCCGCGGAACAAATCCATGGCCTGGAGCTTTTTCGTTCTTTAAAGGAGAAAGAATGCGCATCTGGAAAACCAGAATATTAAACGAAACAAAAACGCCCGAGTTAAAACCCGGCACAATACTTGAAATTACAAAAGAAGGTTTTACCGTACAAACAGGCGGCGGGTTGATACTCGTATCCGAAATACAGTGCGACAACTCAAAACGTCTCACTACCTGTCAGTATGTCTGCGGTCATTGTGTTAATGTGGGGGATTGTTTTGGAGAATAACGGATATTTTTATAAGCTGTCTTTTCTCATCATCGGAGTTTTTATATTCTTAACCGCGTTTGTGTTTTTAACCGCAAAGTTTTTTAGTTTGCAAACATACCGGATTATTTTATATGCAGCGGCTTTATTACTCCTTTTTGCGGCGATGCTGCTTTTAGCAGGCTTTATCTGGATAAACAGGCTGTTGTCGCCCAACGGCAAGGATAATCGGATAACGGTAAAAAACCCGCTTTTGGCGAAACTTTCATTCAGGTTTTTTATGCCATTACTGCTCGCCGCGGGAAACTTGCTCAACTGGAACAAAGACGAAATACGGCGCGTATATATCAATACCTGTAATGAATATATAAAAACGAGGAAAATAGAAGTGCCGCCCGATAAAATGCTTGTCATTCTGCCGCATTGCCTTCAAAACTCGAAATGTACCGTGCGTTTTGTAGATGGGATTGACAGATGCGCCGGATGTAATTCATGCGGCATTGGCGCGTTAAAGGATTTATTGAACAAATACGGCATAAATTCGCGAATAGCAACGGGAGGAACAGCCGCGAGAAAGATAATAAACGATGAGAAACCCGGCTTTATTATTGCGGTTGCTTGCGAGAGGGATTTATCGTCCGGGATGATGGATGTGCAAAGCCTGCCTGTTTATGGTATACTTAACCAAAGACCGAACGGACCGTGCAGGGATACGTTTGTCGATATAAATGAACTTGAAAAAGCAATAGTGTTATTCAGCCTGGAAAAAAGCTGATTTTTTCATAAAATCGTTTCTGATATAAATCCTGCGAGGCAAATTATAACCTGCTTCTATTGACAATTAATGTTTAGTCGGCATCATTATTTTTTGTGAAGAATATAATACCGATAAAAGGTGGTTGTTATGGAGGGTTTAAAAGTCTTGTGGCAACGTTTTATTGATGCTTTTTCCCATACTTTTCTTGAGATTGAAATCTGGAGGATTATTGCGGCGGGATTAATAGTGATAGTCGCGCTGGCCGTCAGGAAAGTATTTTTGAATATGCTTATCTCGTTCCTGAAAAAGCTTACAGGTAAAACAAAAACAACGGTTGACGACAAACTTATAGAAGCCGTTGATCCTCCGGGAAAACTGCTGATAATTGTAATAGCGTTATATTTTGTTTTTAGAGTTCTTTTAATAAATGTTTCCGGTGATTCATTCGGAGGGCATATAATCCGCACATTGTTTATATTCACCTTATTCTGGATGATTTATCGTGCGGCGGGGATTATAGCGGATTTGTTTGAAGGGCTCGCGAAAAAAATTGAAACAGACCTTGATGATATGTTGGTTCCTTTCATAAGAAGAGGAATAAAAGTAATAGTCGTCATTGTGGGAATAACGGTTATAGCGAAGGAGTGGCGTTATGATCTAGGAGCGCTGCTTACAGGGCTTGGGCTTGGCGGTCTCGCTTTTGCGCTCGCCGCGCAGGAAACGCTCGCGAATATGTTCGGCGGGATAACAATAATGCTTGATAAACCTTTTTCGGTAGGTGACTGGATACTCACTCCGGATGTCGAAGGAATTGTGGAAGATATAGGCTTCAGAAGCACAAAGGTAAGAACATTCGCCCAGGCGCTTGTTACCGTGCCTAATTCAACGCTTGCAAAAACAGCGGTAACAAATTGGTCGAGGATGGGCAAACGCAGGATAACTTTCAACCTTCAAATAAAGTACCAGACCACGGCTGAAAAAATGAACAAACTGCTTGAAAAAACAAGAGAAATGCTTACAAACCACCCGGAGATACACCCTCAAACAATATTTGTTTATTTCGATAAATTCGGCGAAAATGCTTATGAACTGTTTTTCTATTTCTTCACAAAAACAATAGTTTGGCAGAAATACCTGGAAGTAAAAGAAGATGTTAACATGAAAATTATGCAAATACTTGACGAAGTAGGAATTGAAATCGCGCTTCCATCAACAAGCGTATATATCGAAAAGGAAAAGGACAGCATTAACAAAGACAAGGGCGAATGATATGCTGTTTATTATCAGTTTGACCTTTGTTCCAGGAAGAACAGTATACGGCGGTATAGTTAAGCCGCGTTAATGCCGTGAAAGGAGCCGGTTATGAATATTCTTGTGCATATATGCTGCGCGCCTTGCGCCGTCGGTGTATTGCAAAATCTATCCGACAGTGGTTCATATTCCATTACCGGATATTATTATAATCCCAATATACATCCTGTTGAGGAGTTTCTGAAAAGGAAGGAATCCGTTGAGAAGCTTTCGGCGGACAACAATGTGCCGGTAATTTATAATGATGAATTCATGCTTCAATACTGGAAAAGCTCTCTTTCGAAAGAGAATCGCTGTGATGCCTGTTATCTGATGCGAATAGACGATATTGCGAAAACAGCGAAACAAAAGGGGTTTGACGCTTTCACGACAACCCTTCTGATAAGCCCGTGGCAAGACCACGATAAAATCAAGATTATCGCTGAAGAAGCAGCGTCAAAATACGGCATTAATTTTTTATACCGGGATTTCAGGCCGTTTTACAGGGAGGGTAAAAACGAGGCGTACAAAAGAGGATATTACCTTCAGAAATACTGCGGCTGCATATATTCTTATTTCGAATCCGATCACAAAAAGAAACCAGTGTATGAATTTTAACGAAACCCCCGAGCCAGCCGCTGGTTAATCTTCTTATTTCCGTTATTGTACAATAGTTC
This sequence comes from Clostridiales bacterium DTU069, assembly GCA_001512485.1. Classification (GTDB taxonomy): domain Bacteria; phylum Bacillota; class Clostridia; order DSM-8532; family DSM-8532; genus DTU069. Next base: position 14,405 of record LFRV01000102.1, read on the forward strand.
AAAAAGTAGTTTTTGCACATTATTTCCGCGGGTCCTGTTTCGGGTGTTTCGGGTTCCTAGGGCGACAAAGCACGTACAAACAACACGCTCCAGATCCTGTTCATTTAATGCATAGTGGTCTCCATATCCCGGGTCGCTCACTAACCCGCTCCACATTACCTGTAAGCAGCAGGACTTCGGAGCATGTCGCCCGTCGTCACCGAAAGCACCCGAACCACCCGCTGGCTTTCGTCATAATTTTTACGAGCTTCTCGGAAGAACTATTGTACAATAGTTCAATAGTCTATAAGTCTGTTTCTGCACAGCTTATCCGTAGGTCCTGTTTCGGGTGTTTCTTTTCTGTGCGGAATGCGTCCAGTTTGTAATATTTGTCATATCTATTTAATTAACTTTTAATCCGGATTATGTCGAAATATAAATAGAATTGTTGTATAATGGTAAAGCGGGTGGAACTTAACAAGATCAAGCATTGCCCGATTTACTAAAGAGAAGCATTACGGGGGATTATTCATGAGGAAGGCTTTACCTGTTTTATTTCTTGTTTTATTAATTCTATCTTTTATTTCAAACAGCGCATATTCTAAAAATATCACCGTAAAAGTCGGCGGTGAGGAACTGACATATACGGGCACATTATACAACCTTGAGCTTAACGGCCTATGGATACCGACAAAAACCCCATGCATTGTTCTGGCGAATGTCGCGTATGTCCCATTAAGAGAAGTGTTCCAGGATTATCTCGGTCTTACGGTCCGCTATGACGGAGAAAAAGGAATCGCGTATGTCAGCTCCGGTTCAAAAAAAATGGAATTCAGCTATTCAAAACAGGAAATATATCAAAACGGGGTAAAAATTGATCCTTCGCTTCCCGTAGCGGTAATAGACGGCAATACCATGGTGCCGCTGTCTAAAACAGCGGGTTATTTCGGCTATACGGTTTCCATCAAGCCGGATAACAAAACGCTGACGATTCAATGGAACAATAAATCGCAAAACAGCGCGGTTGTCAAGGATAAAACAATAAATGGTACGGTTGACAGAATAACATATTATGTTGAAAACGGAAACGAATTTATTCTTGTCAGCACAAAAGCGGATGAGATTACAAGAGAATTTGTGTTAAAGCCTATGGAAGGCAACCCGTACTACCGGCTGGGCGTGCAGTTCAGACAGGCGTATATTGACAGGCCGGGCTCGCTTGACGTGTATTCCGGGTCCGTGCAGCAGATAAGGTATGCGCAGACCGACAACGATATGCTTATCGCGAATGTCGTCGTCGAGATTGACCATAACCCTCAGTATACTGTTAAAACCGTCGAAGGAGGTATTCTGATAACAATACTGTCAAATAAAGCTGCCGCTCCTTCACCGGCACCCGATCAGCCTGAGCCGGTCACGCCGACGCCAACCCCATCCGCTGCTCCGGAAACAAAACCTGAACCAACTGCTGCCCCGTCACCGACACCTGTTCCCGTTCCTACGGTAACTCCGTCGCCAGCACCTGTGTCCGAACCTGTAAACCGGGTTGGAAACGGCCCTATCAGCTACGTAATGGAAGGCAGTGACTGTGTTTTAACACTTGAAGGGGTTAATTTGCCGGTAAAGCTTAACGAAAACCCCGGAGATTATACAATAGAATACCGTGATATAGAAAAAACTCTGCAAATACGAATGCCGATACTGGGGGACTATAAAACCGAAGTCCTGGCCGGCAACGATTTTTTCTATGGAATTATCGCCGTTAAAAGCAGTTACAGGAATGAAATAAATATCAGGATTCCTGGAAAGGATGTTTTATACTACACTGTCAGGTCGAATAGTGAATCAGGCACAGAAATAGTTTTTAAACCCGATGCATCGTCAATTAAAAATGTTATTGAACTGACACCTTCACCGAAACCATCTCAAACCGAACCTGCTCCGTCACCTAAGCCGGAGCCGACACCAACCCCGGTCGCGCCGGTGCCAACGGAACCTACCAAAACTCCTTCAGGTCCGGATCTTTCCAATCGCGGGGACGCGGACAGAACGGCCTCTATATCCGTTGACTGCGGTGTAAATAAAATTACCGTGAGTGCAGTATCCCTTGAGGACTATAAAATATTCAGGCTTTGGAACCCGTCGCGGATTGTTATAAATCTTCCCGGAAATTTTGCTGACTCAAAGAAAATAGATGTTCCCGCAGGAGCTATATATACCGGTATCAGTACGGAGCAGACAGACAACAAGACCGCGACGATAATTGTCGAAGCCCTAGAAAATATTGACTGGGAACCGCAGAAAAGCGGGAATACCCTTGCGGTAACATTTAAACCATCTCAAATAAAGAACATTGCGTTTTACAATGACGGCACCGACACGGTATTAAAGATTGTAAGCCCCGGAATCCGCGAAAAGGTTGAACGTAATATCTCAGGAATAAAAACCGAAAACGATATAAAAAACAAGTATTTTACGTTTATGTTCCCGAGCGAAATAATCAACCTCGGCAACGGCAGGATGAATATAGGGGACAAGCTGTTCAAGACAATTCATACGCTGTCAGAAGCGAAAAATACATACCTGTTGATAGAACGTGAACAGGCGGACGAAGCATATAAAATAAGATATACCGATTCGGATGATGAAATAGAAATTGTATCTTCATCGAAAGATGATTCAACGGGCTCGTATCGTGAACCGGGAAAGACAGGCTCCGAAACCGGCATTGATCCCGTCCCTGCCGGCAGCGGAATGCTTGTTGTGCTTGATGCCGGCCATGGCGGATACGATCCCGGAACGACACAGGGCAAGGGGGAAAAGTGGTATAACCTCGATATTACTTTACGCACAGAGAAGATACTGAAATCAAAAGGCGTCCGCGTTAAGCTTACTCGCTCATCGGATGTTTTCGTAGGTCTTGAGGAACGGGCAAAAATGGCGAACGATTGGGGCGCGGATGTATTTATTAGCATACATAACAACTCATTTTGGGATAAGAGCATAAACGGGACAATGACATTCTACTATCCTACAAGCTATAAAGGAAAGGAATATGCGACGATAATACAAAATGATCTTATAAAGAACCTCGGCACTAATAATCTTGGCTTGAGATCCGATAGATTTGTAGTATTGAGAGATACAAAGATGCCTGCGGTGCTTGTTGAAATCGCATGTCTTTCCAATGATTCCGACAGGGCGAAGCTCGATTCCGAGGAGTTTCGTCAGAAAGCCGCGGAATCCCTCGCGGAAAGCATTATGAAGATAGTTAAGTGAATATTTCAAGCTAAGTTTTGCTTAAACTCTTTTTCCAGCAGGAAGGCGCGCGGCACTTGTCCCGGTGATTGGCATTTTTATTTTTCGCTGTTAACAAAGGCTTTTGATATGAAATATTAATAAAAAACAATAAAATTTTTATATATTCTTTTTAACATATTCATATTGATTAAGGCGCGGCAACTAAATATAATAAAATACGTACGGTTTAACCGCGCCGGTGTTTTTTAGAAAAACTAATTTACTGTATTATCATATTATTTATTATGGCAATATAAGTATTTGTTTTTTCTAATTGTGTATAATTAATAACGAATAAAAAGCGGAGGTATTACTTCCGCTTACAATTTTAATTCCGAAGCCGGGTTTATTACATCAAGGCTTAACGGATGAAAGGAAAGCAGTATGCCTCGTTTGGATGGTAGGAAGAATGACGAACTGAGAAAAGTGAATATAATAAGAAATTATATTTCACATGCCGAAGGCTCGGTTTTGATTGAATTCGGCAAAACAAAAGTCGTATGCACGGCTTCGGTTGATGATAAAGTCCCGCCCTTCAGGAAAGGTACCGGGGAAGGATGGGTAACGGCTGAATACAGCATGCTCCCCAGATCAACCCAGGTCAGGAATGTAAGGGACATATCCAAATTAAAGATAAACGGCAGGGCAAATGAAATACAGCGTTTTATCGGACGTTCGCTGCGCTCGGTGGTGGACTTTAGGGCTCTCGGCGAACGCACGATAATTATCGACTGCGATGTAATCCAGGCCGACGGCGGTACCCGTACAGCATCAATAACCGGCGGTTTTATCGCTCTTATGGACGCTTGCAGTTACCTCGTCGATAAAAAAATAATAGCTGAAATACCCATCAGGGATTTTGTCGCCGCCATAAGTTCCGGGCAGGTTAACGGGCAAGTAATGCTTGATCTGTGTTACGAAGAAGATTCAAACGCGACGGTCGATATGAATGTTGTAATGACCGATACGGGCAAATTGATCGAAGTACAGGCAACGGGTGAATTATCCCCTTTTACAAGGGAATCGATGAATGGTATGCTTGATATCGCCGAAAAGGGAATAAAGGAACTTATATCAATACAAAAAAGCGTTTTGCTTGAAGGCTTTAAATAAAAAGAAATAAAGCCGGAAAGCGGAATATACGATAACGGCATTGGTTGAGTGGGTAATGGAACGGAAACTTATTGTTGCTTCAAAAAATTACGGTAAAATAAACGAAATAAAAAAGATATTGGATGGGCTGCCCTTTGAAATAATATCAATGAAAGACGCCGGTTTCGTTCCTGACATTAAAGAAGACGGCGCTTCTTTTGAAGAAAACGCGATGCTGAAAGCCCAGGCCCTTTTCGATCTTTCGGACAACATGGTTATCGCGGATGACAGCGGCCTCGAAATTGATTTTTTAAACGGCGCCCCCGGTATTTATACATCGCGTTTTGCCGGTGAATCAACCGAGCAGAGTGAAAAAAACAGGAAAATAATATATCTGCTTAAAGGCATAGAACCTCGGTACAGAAAAGCAAGATTTGTATGCTCCATTGCTTTTGTGTCCGAAAACATTAAGTTTACGGTAACAGGAACCGTTGAAGGGCAAATATCTGAAAAACCCAAAGGGGACAAAGGTTTCGGATATGATCCCATTTTTTATGTGCCTGAATACGGAAAGACATTTGCCGAACTGCCGGAGAGCATAAAGAATAAGATAAGCCATAGGGCAATAGCACTGCAAAAGCTGCGCAAAAAACTGGACAATATATTTTTTTAATGACGTAGGAGTTGGACACAGAATCATGACAAAAGTTTTGGTTTTAAGCGACACGCATGGAGATACATCTCTTGCTGAAAAAGTACTGAAGAAGCACAGTGACGTAAACCTGGTGATACATCTCGGGGATTATTTCAGGGACGCTGACAGGCTGCATGAACTGTACCCCACAGTAAAATTCGAATATGTGCACGGCAACAGTGACTTTATGATTGGAGACGTACCAGGAGAAAAACTTATCGAAATTGAAGGACAGCGCGTATTGCTTACGCATGGTCACCGTTATTCGGTTAACTGGGGAATTGATAAATTAAAGACCAAAGCGAAAAACGACAACATTCAGTTGCTCCTTTATGGCCATACCCATAAATCGCAGGTAATATACGGCACAGGGTATATCATTATGAACCCGGGCAGCATATCTGATCCGCGCGGGGGAGATGATGAATCTTACGCCATTGTATATATTGACAATGGTAAAATAGATGTCGAGCTGTTGACCGCCGTATAAAAAAGGAAGGGATTTCACGTTGGCTGATATTGTTTATTTTGATAACAGCGCAACAACGAAGGTATATCCGGACGTTTTAAATGAAATGAACCGGATATATTCGTCTGTTTTCGGAAATCCTTCGTCACTTCACCGGCTTGGAAGCGAAGCCGAAAAGGTTTTGACCGAATCGAGGGAGATTATCGCCGAAACGCTTAAGGTATCCCCGAACGAGATCTTTTTTACATCGGGCGGAACCGAGTCAAACAATTGGGCAATTAAAGGAATCGCCCGGGCAAACAAAAGAAGAGGGAAGCATATTATTACATCGGCAGCGGAGCATCCCTCAGTTCTTGAATGCTTTAGCCACCTGGAATCGGAAGGTTTTTCGGCTGTAGTATCCGAAACGGATAAGTCCGGCCTTTTAGATATCGAAAAATTTATCGAAAGAATAAACGATGATACAATTCTTGCAAGCTTTATTCTTGTAAACAACGAAACGGGCGCGATTCAGAAAGCGGAAGAACTTATTTCGGCAATCAGGTTTAAAAACAAGAAAACGGCAATTCATATCGACGCGGTCCAGGCATACGGGAAAATACCGCTTAATTTGAAAAAGCTCGACGTTGATGCCGTATCGTTAAGCGCCCATAAAATACACGGTCCGAAAGGCTGCGGAGCCCTTTATATAAAGGAAAACACGCGCATAATACCGATTATTCACGGCGGCGGGCAGGAAAACAGGTACCGTTCCGGAACCGAAAACGTACCCGCGATATGGGGTTTTGCGACCGCCGCGAAAATCATCCATGAAAATATCGATGCAAACAGGACCAAAGTAAAGCGGCTGAAATCAATTTGTATAAGCGAACTTGACAAATATTTCGGAAGCGGCGGTTATTTTATAAATTCACCTCAGGACGCTTATGAAGGAATACTGAATATAGCTTTTCCGAACGTGAAGGCCCAGGTATTGATGCATCATCTTGAAGCCGAATCAATCATAGTATCGACAGGCTCGGCCTGTTCATCGCGCAAAAACGTGCAAAGCCACGTGCTTGCCGCTATGAACTTTCCGAAGGAACGCACTGAAGGCGCGATACGCGTAAGTTTTTCCGGCATGAATACTGAAGAAGAAGTTTTAACGTTTACAGGGGCATTAGTGAAAATCGTGCCAAAAATAAGATACCGGTAATAGCCACCGGTTCCGCAAGAAGCGGATAAACCAGATAAAACCTGGTAATTTCATGCTGTATGTATTATGATTTAATATGGAATTACATAAAAGCCGGAACTGGAATGGTGGATGAAAATGGATAAAATAATACTTATAAGGTATGAGGAAATATTCTTAAAGGGGCTTAATCGCCCGGCATTCGAAGGACAACTTATAAAAAACATCAAAAAAGTTCTTAACGGCCTGGGGCAGGCCAACGTTTCAAAAGCTCAAAACAGGATATATGTCGTTCCCGAATTCGAAGATTATGACATAGACGAAGCAATAACGCGGCTTACAAAAGTGTTTGGAATCGCGTCGGTAAGTCCTGCCGTAAAAATTGAAACCGACAAACAGTTGATATTTGATAAAGCGGTTCAAATTGCGAAGGATATAGTAAATAGAAAGCAATACAAAACATTCAAGGTTGAAACAAGGCGCGCTGATAAAACATTCCCAATGACTTCAATGGAATTTTCAAGGGAACTCGGCGGGCTCGTCCTGAAAAATATACCCCATCTTAAAGTAGACGTGAATAATCCGGATTTTTTTATTTACGTCGAAATAAGGGAATTCACGTACATTTACTCGGAAATCATACCAGCTGTAAAAGGTCTGCCGGTCGGCACGAACGGCCGCGCGACGCTGCTTCTTTCCGGAGGCATAGACAGCCCTGTCGCGGGATGGATGATAGCAAAAAGAGGGGTTGCCATTGAAGCCGTGCATTTTTACAGCTACCCTTATACAAGCGAAAGGGCAAAGGATAAGGTAATCAGCCTATGCAAGGTACTGTCCCGGTATACCCTCGGATTAAAGCTTCACATTGTCCCGTTTACCGAAATACAGTGTGAAATAAACGAAAAATGCCCCAATGAATATCTAACGATAATAATGCGCATGTATATGATGAGGATAGCCGAAAGAATAGCGGAAAAAAACGGTTCCCTCGGCCTTATCACGGGAGAGGCGATTGGCCAGGTCGCAAGCCAGACGATGGAAAGTCTCGCCGTTACCGACAGCGTTGTCCGAATGCCTGTTTACAGGCCTCTTATAGGTATGGATAAAAGCGAGGTTGTAGAGATCTCCCAAAAAATAGAGACATACGACATATCAATTCTTCCGTATGAAGACTGCTGTACGGTCTTTGTAGCAAAACACCCGGTGACAAAACCGACGATTGAAAAAGCGGAACGCTATGAATCGGTTCTTGATATGGAAAAGCTCATACAAAACGCCCTTGACGGAACCGACACGATTTATATTGAGCCGCCTGTCTGAAATGCAGATTCCCGCCCAGAATAATGCCTCATGGAAAACATATTATATAATGGTGGTATAATATGTTATTCCAGCATAAAACACGATTCCGCCGGCAGAAAAAGCCGCTGCGGGGAATTTCCACGATCATGCCGTTTTTTGCGGCTGCCGTTTTTGCAGTCATCGCGCTTTTCGGATATGTCCGTATCAGAACGCTGCTTCAAGCCGATACGATCTACCCGGGGATTACAATTGACGGTATTGATGTTGGCGGCCTCACGCCGAATAACGCTCTTAGTCTTCTGCGTGAAAATTATTCCGAAACGCTTGTAAAAAACGCATTGAGCCTAATCGGCCCGAAAGAAAATTACAGAATTCCGTTAATTGACATAGCGTACGGGCCGGATTACGCAAATGCGGTCGATACAGCTTACAGGCAGGGCAGGGAAGGGAATTTAATAAAACGCCTGAAACGAATAATAAACTTAAAATTGGAAGGATTACATATTAAATCAGAAATATGTTACAATAAAGAAAAAACAGGTAATATATTAGATAGTATAATTAAGGGCATTGAAACAGAACCAAAAAACGCGGATATCAAAATTAAAAAAGGAAAAATAGAAATAACGCCGCATAGGAACGGTTTGCTTGCCGACAGGGAACTGACACTTTACAAAATATACAGGTCGCTTGAGAGCGGGACCCTTGATGATGTCGTGATAAGCGTTGCAAGCGCAAGGCCGGACATAACCACGGAAATGGTAAAGGATATAACTTTCAGGCTCGGCGAATTCGAAACGGCTTTTAACCCGGAAAACGAGTCAAGGTCGCACAACATAAAAACAGCGTGCGAGAAAATCAACCAGAAGCTCCTTTTGCCGGGCCAGGTATTCTCGATGGATAAAATGCTCGGCGAGCGTACCGAAGAAAACGGTTACCGCACCGCAAAAGTAATAGTGGGCAACGAACTCGTCGACGGGCTCGGCGGCGGGATATGCCAGGTAACGTCGACGGTCTACAATGCCGTTCTTTTATCCGGCCTTGAGGTTGTAGAACGCAGGAACCATTCAATTCCGCTGTCTTATATAGAAATGGGACGCGACGCTACGATATCGCACGGGTATATTGATTTCAGGTTCAAAAACAACAGCGGATACGCCATTTTTTTGGAAACGGAAGCTGCCGACGGCCGTGTTTATGTCTCAATATGGGGTAAATGTCCTGACGTGCCGCGCACTGTAAAAATCAGGACAAGAATAATAGAAACGATAGAGCCTGAAGGTATTGAAACGAAAGAGGATGAGACTCTTTCCCCGGGCGACAGCGTAATTGACAGGGACGCGGTCCCGGGCTGCATTGTCGAGGTATACAGGGATACATACGACATAAATGGAAACCTTATAAAAACAGAAAAAATATCGGTTGACACGTACCAGCCTCAGAAAAAAGTGATACGTGTCGCACCGTAAAACGGGAGATTTGCTGAATAATCATTATCATAAATTTACAGGGAGCATTTATATATGGCAGATTTGAATCCTATATACAACTCAACATTAACGTGTCCGGTTTGTGAAAAAAAAATCGAAGTATCAAAGGTTCGCTCAAGGTTTGTAAAACTTATAAGCCAGGATGAAGATTTCTGTCCGTACTACGAAACGTACAACCCGGTTTTGTACGAAGCGTGGGTATGCAAGTACTGCGGTTACGCGGCCCACAGCACCGTTTTTGCCGAAGCCGGCAAAAATGACAGCAGACAGGTGCTCGAGAAAATCAAACCGAAATGGACAAGCCGTGATTTTACAGGAGAAAGGGATATCAATAAAGCCCTTGAAGCTTTTAAAATTGTGCTTTATAATTTGCAGGTCAGGAGAGCCCCGTTTTCGGAATTCGGGAAAATATGTTTAAGGATTGCGTGGTTATACCGGTATAACGGCGAGTGGGTTAATGAATACAAGTATATGAAACATTCGTATGACTACTATAAAAAAGCGTATAGCAGGGAATACCTGTCAAAAGGAAAGCTCGATGAATACACGCTTACATACATATTGGGCGAGCTGGCAAGAAGGCTCGAATTATATAACGAGGCCTTGCAGTGGTTCGGGAAACTTATAACGGCTTCCGCGAACCCGGAAGAAAAATTAAAGATACAGCCGCGTTTGATTGAATTGACAAAGGATCAGATACATATCACGAGGGAAAAAATGAAAGCGAAAGATAAAAAAAGCGCGGCGATAAACGAATGAATAAGGTGAAAAACAATGGAAATCGGAAAACTTCCTAACGAGATTTTGCAGACGCTTATACTTAATAAACTAAGAAACACGCGAAAAGAAGTAATAGTTAAGCCGGCAGTCGGCGAAGACTGCGGCGTTGTTGACTTTGCACACGAGTTAACCGTTATCTCGACGGATCCGGTAACGGGAACCGACAGCGAGATAGGAACGATCGCCGTCCATGTGGCCTGCAACGATATAGCAGCAAGCGGGGCGGAACCCGTTGGAATTATGGTTACGCTCCTCGCGCCGGAAAACGCTTCAATTGATGATATTGAAACAATTATGAAGCAGCTTGCCGATTCCGCGCTGTCACTGAACGTCGATGTTATAGGGGGGCATACGGAAGTAACGGACGCGGTCAGCCGTTTTGTCATAACGGTAACCGCGATCGGCAAAACAACGGGCAGAAGAGTATTGGAAACGTCGGGCGCAAAACCGGGCGACGATATTATTTTAACTAAGTTCGCAGGGCTCGAAGGAACGGCGATACTCGCATTCGACCATGAAAAGGAACTTGCCGCAGAATTCGGAAGCGACGTCGTTGACAGCGCTAAAAAACTGATAAACCTTATCAGCGTCGTGAAGGAAGGGGTTATTGCGTCTAAGTACGAAGGCGTAAACGCAATGCACGACGTTACCGA
>LFRV01000114.1 GCA_001512485.1 Clostridiales bacterium DTU069
ATTGCATCATAATCATTTTTCCCTGCAAAAAGATCAAGATACCAGACCTGGGGTTTTCCCGGAGGGTTTGAAACCTGTTCCGGTCTCCGAATTGATAATTAGGGAAAATTTTGATATAAGACACGACGGAAGGCAGTATATGAAATAAATTTCCGAGTTTATTTGTTGCCTCTAAATATATTGACAGTTTACAAAAATTAATTCTAGTGATACTATAACGGGGAATAAAAACAAACGAACAGCGAAGGAATATATAAAACACGGCATTTTAAAAACAAGAAACGGAGGAAAAAGATGTCGAAATATTTGGTTGTTGTTGAATCACCGGCAAAGGCAAAAACAATTAAGAAGTTTTTGGGAAAGAACTACAAAATAAAAGCGTCTATGGGTCATATACGCGATCTTCCCAAAAGCAGTTTAGGAGTTGACATAGAAAATAATTTCGAACCGAAATATATAAATATCAGAGGCAAAGGCAGCATTATTTCCGAATTGAAAAAAGAAGCGAAGGAAGCCGATAAGATTTTCCTCGCAACCGACCCCGATCGCGAAGGGGAAGCAATATCATGGCACCTGTCGGGTATTTTTAATTTACCGGAAAATGAAAAATGCAGGATAACATTTAACGAAATAACGAAAAACGCGGTCACGAAAGCGGTTAAATCAGCGAGGCCTATTGACAAGAATCTTGTCGATGCCCAGCAGGCAAGGCGCGTGCTTGACCGCATAGTCGGTTATGAAATAAGCCCGATTTTATGGCGAAATGTCCGTAAAGGCTTAAGCGCCGGCAGGGTGCAATCCGCGGCAATGAAAATGATATGTGACAGGGAAAGGGAAATTGAACAGTTTATTCCCGAAGAATACTGGCATATTAATGGACTCTTTCAAAAGGAAAACGGTAAAACCTTTAAAGCTCGTTTTTACGGTCTGAAGGACAAGAAAATCGAGTTAAGCCGGGAAGAAGAAGTAAAAAGCATATTGCAGGAGCTTGAAGGCGTAGAGTATGTAATCGGCAAAGTAAAACACGGCGAAAAGAAACGCGCTCCGCTGCCGCCTTTTACAACAAGTACTCTTCAACAGGAGGCTTCCAGGAAGCTTGGCTTCAGCACGAAGAAAACGATGATGCTCGCGCAGCAGCTTTATGAAGGCGTAGACATAGAAGGTGAAGGAGCGGTGGGATTAATCACCTATATGCGTACCGACTCCACGCGTATTTCCGACGAAGCTTTATCGGAAGCAAGGAGATATATCCTTAATAAATACGGACAAAAATACCTTCCTGAAAAACCAAGGATTTATAAGACAAAATCGAATTCCCAGGACGCGCATGAAGCAATACGCCCTACAACTTTGGAAATTCCTCTTGAGACTATCAAGGGTTCTCTTCAAAGAGATCTTTTCAGGCTTTACAAGCTTATATGGGAACGTTTTATATCATCGCAGATGGAATCCGCTTTATATGACACTATGGCCGTTGATATTGAAGCCGGTAAATATTTATTTAAAGCAAAAGGCTCAAGAATTAAATTCAACGGTTACTTGGTTCTTTACGAGGAAAGTTCCGATGAATCAATAGAATCAAATTCGGAAGAAGAGGAAAGCCTGCTTCCCGAACTGACCGAAGGGGAGAGGGTTGAGGCTTTGGAGATTAAACATTCTCAACACTTTACTCAGCCTCCTTCCAGATATACCGAAGCTATGCTCGTAAAATCAATGGAGGAAAAAGGCATCGGTAGGCCAAGTACGTACGCTCCGATAATTAGCACGATATTGACCAGGGGATATGTCGTAAAGGATAAGAAGTTTCTTGTGCCGACAGAACTGGGGAAGATAGTCAACGATTTGCTCGAAAACCATTTCCGGGATATTGTCAATATTAATTTTACAGCAGAGATGGAAGCGAAGCTTGATTCTATAGAAGAAGGAAAACTTGGCTGGAAAGAACTGATGAACGAATTTTATAAAGATTTCAGCAAAACAGTAAAAGATGCTGAAGAAAAAATAGAGAAAGTTACACTGCCTGTTGAGGAATCGGATGAAGTATGCGAAAAGTGCGGCAGGAAGATGGTAATAAAAATAGGAAGGTACGGCAAGTTCCTGGCTTGTCCGGGGTTTCCGGAGTGCAGAAACGCAAAACCGATTTTTGAAGATGCGGGAGTAACATGCCCGAAATGCGGCGGAAAGATTTTTATTAAAAAGACGCGAAAAGGCAAGAATTATCTGGGCTGTGAAAATTATCCCGAATGCGATTATTCTTCGTGGGATATGCACTCGGATAAAAAATGCCCGGAATGTGGAAATTTTATGACTAAAAAATACAGGGGCAATAAGATACTGTATACATGCAGCCTTGAAAGCTGCTCGCATACGATTGAGGAAACAAGAAAAAAGCAGGAAGACTGAATCAAGGATAATCCTTTACAAGCTCCATTGTTCTTGAATATGAATTCTTAAGTTTGTTGGCAAGGGCTTCGTCAAGGCTGTTTAAACTTTCATGATCAAGTGACGGTACGGGATATATTTTATATTTGTATATCCCGTTTTCAGTATATCTGTAAACCCAAGTCGGGATGTGTTCTACTGAAATAATTGATGTCTTTCCTGTTTCAAAATCTTTTTCTATTTTTATATTAATCATCATGCCGTCTTCGGTTAAATCATTGTTGTATTTGTTCGGGTTGTTTCCGCCGATTTGGTTTGATAAATAGTTTCCCATGCCATATATCACATATTTGATGTCGCCGTCCATTTCAACAGTTTCGGACGGTTCCACAACATGGGGATGCGAACCGAGAATAATGTCGGCTCCCCATGAAATCATGCTCTCGGCAAGTTTTTTCTGATCTTCGGTGGGTTCACGATGGTACTCAACGCCCCAATGAATCAAAACAACAATAATATCGCTCTTTTGTTCAAGAGTCTTAATTTCCGTTTCCATTCTGTCCCTGTTAATAAGGCTCAGATGCGTGTTTCGTTCCTCCTCGGTAAGCTTGTTCTCATTCATATTGCAGCCGTAAGTATAAGACAGGAAACCAACCTTAATCCCGTTAATATCCTGTATTTTATACCTGGGCTCGGCAGCGTCCTGGAAAGTGCCGATTACCTGCAGGTCTTTCTGTTTAATAATGCTTCTTGTTTCTAAAAGCCCGTTAAGACCGCGATCAAGACAGTGGTTGTTGCCGTTGTTTACCATATCAAATCCCGCATACGCAAACGCGGATATAATTGCCGGAGGCGCGTTAAAAAGGGGATAACCAGTATAATTCCTGTCGGAATCCAAGCTGACGCCTTCATAGCTTATTATCGAATAATCGGCCTTTTCCACATATGGTTTGACATATTCAAATATCCCGGTATAGTCATAGATGCCTGATTCCGTTTTTCCGGAACGTATCACGGCGTCATGCATTATTACGTCACCGGCTGATAAAATAGTGGCCTCTGCCTTTTTTACCGGTTCCGGAGTCGGAGTCGGCGACACTTCATGAATTGACGGAGAATTATTTATTGAATGCTGCAGTACAGGCTGTTCAGTTTTATTTGGTACACTCGCGGCTGATGCTGTGGTTTTATCATTTGTGCAGCCTGATAAAAGCGTTAATATAATAAAAATAAACGGTATAAACCGTAACTTTCTCATATTTACACTCCTCCAAGAAATCAATAAAACCATTTTATCATAACACAGTTATACCCTGCAAATGTTATAAACTGCTACTTTTTAACTATTGTAACATCCGAACCAGGACCCGCGGAAAGAGTGTGCAAACATTTCACTTCTCGAACTATTGTACAATAACGTCAACAAGGAGCTTCATTTACAAGAGCTACACAGTTCAGCTCGGGCAAGTCGAAACTCGCAAAAATGCTTTGAAAAATTTTTGTAAGCAGCATTTTTGCTCAGACAGTCGACTTGCTTATCCTCGCTCTGACTGTGCATCTCTAGGCTTCATTCCGCTATAGTTTCAGTTATTGCACAATAGTTCTTTGATCGCACTAAACAGTAACCGCTTATTTATGCCACAAACACAGCGGGTGACTCGGGTGTTTTCGGTGACGACGGGCGACATGCTCCAGCGCCCTGCTGCATACAGGCAACTATGGAGCGGGTTAATGAGCGACCCGGGATATGGAGACCTCTTCTTAAAAAAATGAACAGGATCTTAAGCGTGTTGTCGGTATGTGCTTTGTCGCCCAAGGAAACGAAACACCCGAGCCAGGACCCGCGGAAATAGTGTCAAAACCTGCCTTTTGAACTATTGTACAATAACGTCAACAAGGAGCTTCATTTGCAAGAGCTTCACAGTTCAGCTCGGGCAAGTCGAAACTCGCAAAAATGCTTTGAAAAATTTCTGTATGCAGCATTTTTGCTCAGACAGTCGACTTGCTTATCCTCGCTCTGACTGTGCATCTCTAGGCTTCATTCCGCTATAGTTTCCGTTATTGCACAATAGTTCTTCCAAGTAGCCCGCAAAAAATATGACGAAAGCCAGCGGGTGGTTAACGGGTCGAGGCATTGCTGCCGCGTTCCGGTGGGTACGTGGCTCTGGCTCGGGTGCTTTCGGTGACAAGGCAGAAATATAAAAAAAGGCAAAATTCATTAAAAAATTTATATACATACGGTGAAAAAACAGAAGTAATGCTATAAGAATTGTGTATAATTAAGATAACACGGTTTATATTTGTTTCAAAGATTATATTAAACGCAGGAAGGTAAAAAAACACTTTATTGCCGCATGCGTTTAATTTGCATTTTCGCCTAAAACAGCTGTTAACAGTTTTTTGTATTGAATCGGCGTTTGGAATTGCTTACCGTTTATGCTTCCGTTGTGTAAAATAATTGAAAGAGGTGCTGTAAGTGGCAATGACGATGACTCAAAAAATATTGGCAAAGGGCTCAGGGCTTAAAGAAGTAAAGCCCGGCCAGCTTATAAAAGCGAAAGTTGATATGGTGCTTGGAAATGATATTACCGCTCCCGTTGCTATAAGAGAATTTGAAAAAGCAGGTCTTATAAAGGTTTTCGATAGAAGAAAGATTGCTTTGGTTCCGGATCATTTTACGCCGAATAAGGACATAAAATCCGCGGAACAGGTAAAAATAATGCGCGAATTCGCCCGCAAGATGGGCATTGAGTATTATTTCGAAGTCGGGCGCGTCGGAATAGAGCACGCGCTGCTGCCCGAACAAGGTCTTGTCGTTGCGGGAGATATAGTAATCGGAGCCGATTCCCACACATGTACTTACGGGGCTCTCGGCGCCTTTTCTACCGGTGTCGGCAGCACCGATATGGCTGCCGCAATGGCTGCAGGCGAGGTTTGGCTTAAGGTACCCGAAGCGATAAAATTCAATTTGATAGGAAAACCGTCCGAATGGGTAAGCGGGAAGGATATTATCCTCCATATTATCGGCATGATCGGTGTTGATGGGGCTTTGTACAAGTCGATGGAGTTTTCCGGCGAAGGTCTTGAATTTCTTTCGATGGATGACAGGTTTGCGATGGCAAACATGGCAATTGAAGCAGGAGCCAAAAACGGAATTTTCGAAGTTGATTCGGAAACACTTAAATACATCGCAGAGCATTCTGAAAAGGATTATGAAGTATTTACTGCTGACAGCGATGCCGAATATGTTAAAGAATATACGATAGATTTAAGCAAAATACAGCTTACGGTGTCATTCCCGCATCTTCCCGAAAACACGAAAACAATTTCCGAGGTTGGGAATATTCCGATAGATCAGGTTGTTATAGGTTCATGCACGAACGGAAGAATGGAAGATATGAGAACGGCGGCCAAAATCCTCGCCGGGAAAAAGGTACATCCTAATGTGCGCTGTATTATCATACCGGCTACCCAAAAGATTTGGAAGCAATGTATGAACGAAGGTCTTTTTGAAGTATTTATCGATTCGGGGTGCGTCGTAAGCACTCCTACATGCGGTCCGTGCCTTGGAGGTCATATGGGCATTCTAGCCGAAGGCGAGCGTGCGGTATCGACCACAAACAGGAATTTTGTAGGACGGATGGGACACGTACGCAGTGAAGTATATCTCGCGGGTCCTGCCGTAGCCGCTGCTTCTGCGGTTACCGGAAAAATATCGTCTCCTGACGACGTTATCGGATGAATGGCTGTTAGCCCCACAAAAAACCATATGTAAGAAGGGTGAATGCAATGAAATATGAAGGCAATGTAATTAAATACGGCGATAATGTGGATACCGATGTTATTATTCCGGCAAGGTATTTAAACACATTTGACGAAAAAGAGCTCGCAAAACACTGTATGGAAGATATAGACAAAACATTTGTAAACCGTGTGAAACCGGGGGATATAATCGCGGGCGGTTTTAATTTCGGATGTGGTTCTTCAAGGGAGCATGCGCCGATAGCTATTAAAGCGTCTGGTATTTCATGCGTGATAGCGAAAAGCTTTGCGCGGATATTCTACAGGAATGCGATAAATATCGGTCTTCCTATTATAGAATGCCCGGAATGCGTTGATGATGCCGAAGAAGGAGATAAAATAGGAATTGATCTTGATAACGGTGTCATTATTAACTATAATAAGAGGAAATCTTATACAGTACAGCCATTTCCGGAGTTTATACAAGAGATTATAAAAGCCGGCGGCTTGATGAATTATATACGGCAGTGAATGTGCGGGAAACGCCGGTTAAATATAGGAGTGCAGGTGTTTGCTATGAAAAAAACTTACAATATTGCGGTATTGCCTGGAGACGGAATAGGCCCGGAAGTTGTTAAACAGGCAGTTAAGGTGCTTAACAAAACAGGTGAAAAATTTGGGTTTTATATAGAATACAGTTATGCCGACATAGGAGGCATAGCGATAGAAAAAACAGGGACACCTCTTCCGGATGAAACGCTTGAGCTTTGCAAGAGTTCGGATGCGGTACTGATGGGAGCCGTCGGAGGATATGAATGGGATAATCTTCCCGGTGACAAAAGACCTGAAGCCGGTTTGCTGAAAATCCGCTCCGGATTGGGGTTGTTTGCGAATTACCGTCCCGCTGTGATATACAGCCCTCTTATCGGCGCAAGCCCGCTGCAGGAGAGAATTACGAAAAAAGGCGTTGACATACTGATATTAAGAGAACTGACGGGCGGTATCTATTTCGGCGAAAAAAAGAGGATAACAACAAAAACAGGAGAGCAGGCCGCATACGACACAATGATATACCGCAGGTCAGAAGTGGAGAGAATTGCAAGGCTTGCTTTTGAAACGGCAAGAATGCGCCGTGGAAAACTGACTTCCGTTGACAAGGCGAACGTCCTCGAAGTGTCGCGGTTCTGGCGTGAAATAGTTATAGAAGTATCAAAAGAATACCCAGATATCGAATTAAACCATCTGTATGTTGATAACGCTGCCATGCAGCTCGTTATACATCCTGAACAGTTTGATGTTATTGTTACAGGGAATATGTTTGGTGATATTCTTTCGGATGAGGCGGCAATGCTCACAGGCTCAATTGGTATGCTTCCTTCTGCCAGCCTTGGAGAGAGCAGTCTTGGTTTGTATGAACCGGTTCACGGTTCCGCGCCCGACATCGCGGGACGTGATATGGCAAACCCGCTGGCGACAATACTGTCGGCGGCTATGCTGTTAAGATATTCATTTAAACTTGAACCGGCGGCAAAGGCAATTGAGGACGCCGTTGAAAAGGTACTTGAAGATAATCTTATGACTTGCGATATAGCCACTGAAAATGCAAAGGTAATAGGATGCGAACAAATGGGTGATGAGGTGGTAGCAAGGATTTAGGTTCTTTTTGGTTTTTATGAAAAATATCGTAAATGGAGGTTTTATTCTTGAAGTTAAGCGGAGCGGATATCGTTATTGAGTGTTTGAAAGAACAAAAAGTTGATACAATATTCGGATTTCCCGGCGGTGCTGTCCTTAACATATACGATTCATTGTACAGAAGGGGCACGGGTATAAATCATATTCTTACAACCCATGAGCAGGGAGCGGCCCATGCAGCGGACGGCTTTGCCCGGGCGACGGGTAAAACAGGAGTGTGCATGGCTACTTCCGGCCCGGGAGCTACAAATCTTGTTACGGGAATAGCTACCGCTTATATGGATTCGGTTCCTGTTGTAGCGATTACCGGGCAAGTCCATTCGTCGCTTATTGGAAAGGATTCGTTCCAGGAAGTCGATATTACTGGAGTTACAATGCCGATTACGAAGCATAATTTTTTGGTGAAGGACGTTGAAAAGCTTGCCGACATAATCAGGATGGCTTTTCAGATTGCTTCAACCGGAAGGCCCGGGCCTGTACTTATAGACATATGCAAGGATGTTACGATCAACAAAACCGAGTTTAAACCTGCCGGCGTAAAAAGCAGATTAAACCTGAAGGTAAAGAATAGCTTTACCGAAGAGGACCTCGACGAGGCTGCCGAAGCCGTACAAAAATCCGAAAGGCCTGTTATTCTTTCGGGAGGGGGTACGATAATAGCCGGTGTTACCGATATTCTCATTGAGTTGTCGGAAAAAATCAAGGCTCCTATTTCGACAACATTAATGGGAACAGGTTCTGTCCCGTATAATTATCCATTGTATATGGGACTTCTCGGCATGCACGGTACGCGGGTTTCAAACAGGGCTGTTTCGGAATGCGATTTGCTTATTACGGTCGGAGCGCGTTTTTCAGACCGTGTTATAAGCGATATGAGACGATTTGCCCCAAAAGCTAGGATAATGCATATTGACGCCGATCCGGCCGAGATAAATAAAAACATTACCGTTCACTATCCTTTTTCCGGGAATATCGAACAGGTACTAAAAGGAATCCTGGAAAGAATCAAACCAATTGAAGACAGCTTATGGGCAAAAAATGTCATGTCATGGATGGAGGAATACGGAAACAACAATACTGACAATAGCAGGCTGACGCCTAAGTTCATAATTGAAAAGATCAGCGAAATGACAGACAGCGAAGCTGTAATAACAACCGAAGTAGGACAGAACCAGATCTGGGCAGCCCAGTATTATAAGTTTAAAAGACCAAGGCAGTATGTTTCGTCCGGCGGCCTCGGTACGATGGGATACGGCACGGGAGCCGCGATCGGTGCGCAAATTGCTCTACCCGATAAAAAAGTAATAAATATCGCCGGGGACGGAAGTTTCAGAATGAACTGCAATGAGCTTGCCACCGCCGTTCATTACAAGCTTCCGGTAATAATTGCCGTTATGAATAACGGCACCCTTGGCATGGTGCGTCAATGGCAGACATTGTTTTATGAAAAAAGGTATTCACAGACTACGCTTAACAGGGGACCGGACTTTGTTAAGCTGGCCGACGCATACGGGGCCATCGGAATTCGCGTTGAAAAACCGGAACAGGTCGAGCCTGCGATTGAAAAAGCTCTTAGCTCGAATGACCGTCCTGTTGTTATTGATTTTGTCATTGGCATTGATGAAATGGTTCTGCCCATTGTGCCTCCCGGTAAAGGTATCGATGAACTGATATATGATTGAATATAAAATGAGGTGAAAAAAATGTTAAGCGATGCAATAAAAAAGGGAATTGAAAAAGCACCTCACAGAGCTTTGCTGAAATCAATGGGTTATACCGATGAAGAAATCGCGCGCCCGTTGATAGGAGTCGCTAATTCTGCAAGTGAAATAATTCCCGGACATATCCATCTCGACAGAATTGCGGAGGCGGTTAAAGCCGGTATACGCTCGGCGGGCGGAACGCCTTTTGAATTCAACACTATCGGCGTATGCGACGGTATTGCGATGGGACATGAAGGGATGAAATATTCGCTCGCATCAAGAGAAATCATAGCCGATTCATGTGAAGCGATGGCAAAGGCACACAGCTTTGACGGATTGGTTTTTATTCCGAACTGTGACAAAATAGTTCCCGGAATGCTGATGGCCGCCGCAAGGGTGAATGTGCCCAGTGTTGTTGTCAGCGGAGGTCCGATGCTGTCGATAACAATGGACGGGAATTATATAGATCTGAACAGCGTTTTTGAAGCAGTCGGCGCTGTAAAAGCCGGATATATTGATGAAAAAGATATGATTGAATACGAGAATAACGCTTGTCCCGGTTGCGGTTCATGCTCGGGCATGTTTACAGCCAATTCAATGAACTGCCTAACCGAAGTGCTTGGTCTTGGCCTTCCCGACAATGGGACCATACCTGCGGTATATGCGGAAAGGATACGCCTTGCCAAGCTTGCCGGCGTAAAAGTTATGGAGATGGTTCAAAAAAACATAAAACCCTCCGATATACTTGTCCCGGAAGCTTTTGAAAATGCGCTTACGGTTGATATGGCGCTGGGCTGTTCGACAAACTCCGTGCTTCATCTTCCGGCGATAGCGCACGAGATGGGATTAATACTGGATCTTGACATTGTTAATGAAATAAGCGCAAAGGTTCCGAACCTGTGCAAGCTCGCCCCAAGCGGACCCCATCACGTCCAAGACCTGCACCGTGCAGGAGGGGTGAAAGCGGTAATGAAAGAACTTGCCCGTAAAAACCTGCTGTATACTGATTTGATAACTGTTACCGGCAGAACGATAGCAGAAAACATAAATAATGCCATTGTAAAAGACAACAATGTTATACGCAGCATAGATAATCCTTACAGCGAGACGGGTGGAATAGCGGTTTTAAAAGGTAATATAGCCCCCGAAGGTGCTGTTGTCAAGAGGGCTGCCGTAGCCGAAGAGATGCTGCGGCACAGCGGACCTGCGAGGGTTTTCAACTCCGAAGATGAAGCTATTAAATCAATATATAACGGAGAGATCCGCAAGGGTGACATTGTAATTATCCGTTATGAAGGTCCTAAAGGCGGTCCGGGGATGCGTGAAATGCTCGGTCCTACATCGGCGATAGCAGGCATGGGACTGGACAAGGATGTAGCGCTTATCACGGATGGGCGTTTTTCCGGTGCTTCACGAGGTGCTTCAATTGGACATGTTTCGCCCGAAGCGATGGTTGGAGGGCCTATAGCGATAGTTCAGGACGGCGACATAATAGATATTGATATTCCGGCAGGAAAGATTAATGTGAACCTGTCACAGGAAGAAATAAACAAGAGGCTGCAATCATGGAAAGCTCCTGAACCGAGGATAAGGACGGGGTATCTCGGAAGATATGCAAGGCTGGTTACATCTGCGAGCAAAGGCGCGGTATTATTATAGGAGGTGTTTTTATTGAAACATATTATTTCGGTTCTCGTAAACAACCAAGCGGGTGTGTTATCAAGAGTATCCGGGTTATTCAGCCGGAGGGGCTTTAATATTGACAGTCTTGCCGTAGGGACCACAAACATTCCCGAAATATCCCGCATGACGATAGTTGTTAACGGCGATGATAATATCATAGATCAGGTGCAGAAACAGCTTGCGAAATTGGTAGATGTAATTAAAGTGGTACGTCTTGACGCCGAAAATTCCGTAAGCCGTGAACTGGCACTGATTAAGGTCAGGGCCGATACATCGGTCCGTTCCGAGATAATGCAGATTGCTGAAGTGTTCAGGGCAAATATAATAGACATATCAAAAGATACCCTTACAATTGAGGTATCCGGCAGCAGCAAAAAGGCCGAGGCGATGTACGAGATGCTGCGGCCGTTCGGCATACTTGAAGATGCCCGCACAGGTTTACTTTCTCTTGAACGCGGAGCAAAAACGATACTCGATGAATAAATGCTGATATAAAATTTGTTAAAAAGAAAGGATGAATAGAAATGGCAAAACTGTTTTATGACAGTGACTGTGAACTGAAACTGCTCGAAAATAAAAAGGTAGCGGTAATCGGATACGGAAGCCAGGGACATGCTCATGCCCTGAATTTAAAAGACAGCGGAATAGATGTCGTGGTGGGTCTTGCTCCGAATTCAAAAAGCCGCGAAAAAGCGCAATCCGCCGGTTTAACGGTTATGGATACCGCGGACGCGGCAAAAGCTGCTGACTTAATCATGATCCTCGTGCCCGATCAGGTTCAGGCCGATGTTTTTAAAGAAAGCATAGAGAAAAATCTCAAAGAAGGAGATGTTTTGCTTTTTGCGCACGGGTTCAATATTCATTTCAGCCAGATAGTACCGCCGGAGTATGTGGATGTTATCATGGTCGCGCCGAAAGGCCCCGGTCATACGGTACGTTCGCAGTATCTTGAAGGCCGCGGCGTTCCGTCGCTGATTGCGGTTCACCAGGATTACAGCGGAAAAGCGCGTGATTATGCACTTGCGT
This sequence comes from Clostridiales bacterium DTU069, assembly GCA_001512485.1. GTDB lineage: Bacteria > Bacillota > Clostridia > DSM-8532 > DSM-8532 > DTU069. The sequence goes on from LFRV01000114.1 coordinate 12,231, forward strand.
ATGCTTCAGGAATAGGTTCAGGACGTGCGGGAATTCTGGAAACAACATTCCGTGAAGAAACAGAAACCGATCTGTTTGGTGAACAGTCCGTTTTGTGCGGCGGCGTTACCGAACTGATGAAGGCGGGATTCGAAACACTCGTGGAAGCCGGATATCAGCCCGAAATCGCGTATTTTGAATGCATCCATGAAATGAAACTTATTGTGGATTTAATATATGAAGGCGGGTTCGGATACATGCGTTATTCGGTAAGTGATACCGCTGAGTATGGTGATTATACGACAGGTAAAAAGATAATCAATGAAGAAAGCAGAAAAGCAATGAAACATGTGCTCGCGGACATCCAGGACGGCAGTTTTGCGTCGAAGTGGATTTCGGAAAACAAATCCGGCGGCAGGGCAAGGCTGATTACATCCAGAAAGAAAGAAGCCGAACACCTGCTTGAACGTACCGGAAAAGAGCTTCGTAAAATGATGTCATGGCTGAAAAAGTAAATATTGACAAAAATGCTCCTGTGCGGTATCTTTTTGGTATCGGCAGGAGTTTTTTATTAGATAATATATTTTAAGAAACGATTCGAAAGATGGGTCAGTATCCTGATTGTTATCATTTGAGCAGAGAAATGCTTATCAGATTAATGAAGTGTCGTTAGCTTGTCCGGAAGTCGTGACGTTATTACAACGTGCATTAAGTGTTCTGATTTATTTACTGGTTACTCACTTCTTGCAATGACAAGTAAAACAATTATTATGATTTTCGCCAAATTACCGGGCGCAGGTTAAATGCAACAGTATGTTGCTTAATTAAGGTTAACAAGGGGGAATAGTATGAAAGCAACAGGATATGTAAGAAAATTGGATTCTCTTGGGCGCATTGTCCTGCCGAAATCAATTAGAAAGCAGCTTAAGATTAAAGAAGGAGACAATATAGAAATGTTTGTTGACGAACAGGGCAATGTTGTGCTGGACAAGTATGTGCCGCGGTGTACGTTCTGTGAAAGAGCATCCGAACAAATGATAGAATTCAAAGGAAAAACAATTTGCAGAAATTGTTTGAACTCGATATAAAATAATATTAAGCTGAAAATAAATTTACCTGTTGCAATCATTTGCATTACCGACAGTGTTTAGGGCAGTTAACTATACGGCGACTGCCCGTTTTTTGCGATAATATTTTTTATACTAATTATTAAGGGTAAATAATTAGGGTATATAATTAAGGGTACAAATTAAAACAATTATGAAATTTAAACGTATATATAATGGGGTAAAGCAATGCTGATAAGAGAAATAACCGAAAAAAGGGAAGAACAGTTTTTGTCCCCTTTTGCCAAACTATCCTCAAAGACAAGGGGCAGGGAACACCCGGAGAAAAAATGCGATATTAGGACTGATTTTCAGAGAGACAGGGATAGGATTATATATTCAAAGGCATTTCGAAGATTGAAGCATAAAACCCAGGTTTTTATTTCTCCTGAAGGAGATCATTACAGGACACGTTTGACACATACATTGGAAGTATCTCAAATAGCGCGTACAATAGCCCGAAGTTTAAAACTGAATGAGGATCTTACCGAAGCTATTGCGCTCGCCCATGATCTCGGTCACACTCCTTTCGGGCATTCAGGAGAACGAGTACTGCAGGAAATATGTCCGCTGGGGTTTTATCATAATGAACAGAGCGTAAGGGTCGTCGAAAAACTCGAAAAAAACCGTCAGGGTTTAAATTTAACTTATGAGGTCCGTGACGGGATTTTATGCCATACGGGCAGCAAACAGGCAGAAACGCTTGAAGGGAGGATTGTCCGGTATGCCGACAGAATTGCGTATATTAACCATGACATAGAAGACGCTATTCGCGCAGGCTTGATATCACAGGAGGATCTTCCCCTGGAGTGCCTTAAGGTCCTGGGAAATACATCAAGTGAACGGATTAACAACATGATCGTAAATATAATTCAAAACAGCATGGACAGGGACGATATCCGGATGAGCGCGGAATATGCCGAAGCGTCCGATGAACTTAGACAATTTATGTTTAGGAATGTGTATATCGGATCGGTTGCTAAGGCCGAGGAAGGAAAAGCGGAGCTTATGGTCAGGCGGCTGTACTTCTATTTGATTGATAACGCGGAGATTCTTCCGAAAGAATATTCATCCGTTGTCGAAAAGGAAGGCATACACCACGTCGTTTGCGATTATATAGCGGGCATGACCGACAGGTATGCGGTGAATGTTTTCAAAAAAATCTATATTCCCAATTCATGGAGGGAATAAAAAGCCGGAATAAAATATCATGTTTTTTTCGATTTTTTAAGAAGGATTTTGCGAAAAACTGTCGAATAACATAAGTATATGGTTTTGGGGGGCTTATGTTTTATTATCCCGACGAGTTAATTGAAGAAATCAGGTTGAACAGTGATCTGGTGGAAATAGTGTCAGAATATCTCCGCCTTGAAAAAAGAGGCGCCGGATATTTCGGATTATGCCCCTTTCACAGGGAAAAAACTCCATCATTTTACGTGGAACCGGTAAAGCAGTTATATTACTGTTTTGGCTGCAATAATGGAGGCAACGTTTTCCACTTTATTATGAATATAGAAAACCTGGATTTTCCCGAAGCGCTGCGGTTTCTTGCCGAGAGAGCCGGAATAAATCTTCCGGAGCCTGATGACACTAAAGAACAGCATAAAAGCAGGCTCAGGAAGGAAATTATGGAGGTTAACAGGGAAGCCGCAAGGTTCTACTACTCATGCTTAACGGGAGATATTGGCCGGATGGCCCAAAGGTATCTTTTCGAAAGAGGGTTAAGCCGTAATATAATAAAGCGTTTTGGGCTCGGGTATTCTCCCGGTGAATGGGATGCCTTAACAAAGCATTTATTAAGCAAGGGTTACAGCGAAGCAACCCTGGTAGAAGCAGGGCTTTGCATAAAAAATAAAAACGGAAAACTTTACGACCGTTTCAGGGGCAGGGTAATGTTTCCGATATTCGATATACGCGGAAATGTTGTAGCATTCGGAGGAAGGGTGTTAGACGACAAGCTTCCTAAATATATAAATTCGCCTGAAACTCTTGTTTACAGCAAAGGCCGTGAATTATTCGGCATGCATATCGCGAAGAAAAATATCGAAAAAAAAATTCTTGTCGTTGAAGGCTATATGGATGTGATTGCACTGCATCAGGCCGGTATTCCTTATGCGGTTGCTTCCCTTGGCACTGCCTTGACAAATATGCAAAGCCGGATTCTTAAAAAATATGCAGATGAGATTATTATATCTTATGATACCGATTCTGCAGGCAAAAAAGCAACGGAAAGGGGGCTTGAGGTTTTAGGACGGCTGGGATGCCGCGTAAAAGTGCTTCAAATGCCGGATGGAAAAGATCCTGATGAATATATCAGGAAAAACGGGCCGGAGAAGTTTAAAAACCTTGCCGATAGGGCATTATCCCTTTTAGAATACAGGATAAAACAGCTTAAGGATGAATTTCCACAGGACAGTATTGATGGAAAAATGGCTTTTCTTAACGGCGCGGCGGATATTCTTGCCGAACAGGATAATATTGTCGAACGGGAAATTGTTATGAAGAGCATTTCCCGTGATTATAATATTTCATTTGACGCTCTTTTGGCCGAAACTAACAGAAGAATAAGCCGGAAGAAGCGGATGGAGAAGAGCAAGGAATTCGCAACAGCCAAAAAAGAACTTACGGGTTCAATAAGGCCAAGTTCCTTTGATAGAAAAAAAGGAATGCGAAGGCGCTATGAAATGATGCTTATTTCTTTATTAAGCCGGGAAAATCATTTGTTCCGTGAGGCTTCGGAAAGGTATCCTTTATCATGCTTCAGCGACGGAACAATTCGTGAAACAGCCGGAATCCTGTACCGGAGGTTATCGGAAGGAAATGATTTTTTGCTCGAAGAATTTATAACAAAGCTTAACGCCGATACAGCGTCTGAAATCATACACCTGGTAAAAAGTTCGTGTAACTTTGAAAATCCGGAAAAAGCGATGGATGACATAATTACAAAATTGGAAGTAATAAAACTTGAAGAAGAAAAAAAGGATATTCTGATGCATTTGAAGAATATTACCGATATGGACGAAAAAAAGCAATTGGAGCTTAAGCTGCAATCGGTAATAGAAAAAATACGAATGAGTAAACAGATTTAAAAACGTAAAATTGATGAGAGGTGAAAATATATAGATATGGAAGAGAAAGAGAGCAAGAAAAACAAGTTGCCTGCGGGGGCTGTCGAAACTGTTGAAAAAGCTGGCGATAAGGACGAAAAAAAGGTAGCGGCGGATGTAAAAGCTGCCGATAAGGACGATAAAAAGGCATCTGCAGACGTAAAAGCTGCCGATAAAGACGATAAAGAGGCATCTGCAGACGTAAAAGCTGCCGATAAGGACGATAAAAAGGCGTCTGCAGACGTAAAAGCTGTCGATAAGGACAACAATAAGAATAATAAAAAGGCAGCGAAAAAGGATCCTGCCGCCGTTTTGCATGAGCTTGCAAACGACGGTAAGGCTAAGGGTGTATTGACTTATAAAGAAGTTATGGACGCTTTTGAAAAGATTGAAATGCCTCCGGAACAAATTGAAAAAATATACGATACGCTTGAACATATGGGTATAGAGGTCGTACCTGAGATTGATGATGATTTGGAAGATATCAGTATCGATGAAGATCCGGAACTGAGCATACCTGAAGGCGTTACTGTCGATGACCCCGTGAGAATGTATCTGAAGGAAATAGGAAAGGTCCCGCTTCTTACGCCTGAAGAGGAAATCGAACTTGCGAAGAGGATGGAGGCCGGTGAGGAAGAGCCTAAAAAGCGCCTTGCGGAAGCTAATTTGCGTCTTGTCGTAAGTATAGCGAAAAGGTATGTGGGCCGCGGAATGCTGTTTCTTGATTTAATCCAGGAAGGTAATCTTGGACTTATAAAAGCCGTTGAGAAATTTGATTATAAAAAAGGTTTTAAATTCAGCACTTACGCAACATGGTGGATACGCCAGGCTATTACGCGCGCAATCGCGGATCAGGCAAGAACAATCCGCATACCTGTGCATATGGTTGAAACTATAAACAAGCTCATTCGCGTGTCACGGCAGCTGCTCCAGGAGCTCGGCAGAGAACCGCTGCCCGAGGAAATCGCAAAGGAAATGGGAATGTCCGAGGATAAGGTAAGGGAGATAATGAAAATTTCGCAGGAACCTGTTTCCCTTGAAACTCCTATAGGAGAAGAAGAAGACAGCCATCTTGGTGATTTCATTCCCGACGACGACGCCCCGGCTCCTGCCGAATCAGCCGCATTTACGCTGCTTAAGGAACAGCTTATCGATGTGCTTGATACCCTTACCCCGCGTGAAGAAAAAGTTTTACGCCTCAGGTTCGGGCTTGATGACGGAAGAGCCCGTACTCTTGAAGAAGTGGGAAAGGAATTCAATGTAACGCGTGAAAGAATAAGACAAATAGAAGCAAAAGCGTTAAGAAAGCTTCGTCATCCGAGCAGGAGCAAAAAACTGAAAGATTACCTTGACTAGATTAAAACAAGAAATATATACTAGCACCTGAATGACCCCTATACAGTATATTAAATGTATGGGGGTATTTTTATGCGAAGGTGTATGGAACCGAGATATGTTCCTTACCTTAGAACAAGATATAACAGGTCCGGTAATGCATATCTTCCGCGTTTTGTCGTTATCGCGAGGCTATTTGCGTTTATTGCATGTTTTATTGTTTTTATAAGCAGCGCTTCCGTAAAATTTTATAAGGCTTTGGAAAGTACCGGCAACAAAAAAGCAATACAACTGGTTAATGAGTTTATTGATAACAGCATTCTGTCAGCCAGCGCAAAATACCCTGTTAACGGTTTTTTAGAGGTTGAAAAAACAAATAAGGGCGAAGTGACATCAATTAAAACCTCCGCTGTTGAAATAAATAGTTATACAGCATATGTATGCGATTATATAAATGAAGAAATATCGAAAAAACAAAACCAGAGAATCAATATATCAATCCATGAAATAACAGGCCGAAGTTTACTGTTACCGTCAGGCCTGTCAATCCCGATAAAGGTTGAGCCTGTCGGGACGGTTAAGGTAAAACCGGAAACTGTGTCTGAATACAATGAAATGAACAAGACCGTACACAGGCTTAATATGAAAGTAAAAATAAGGTTTAAAATATTATTTCCGCTCTTTTATAAGGAAGAAGAGATAATAAGAGATATCCTGATATCGGAAATAGTAATAATTTAGCTGTTCATTATTTTTTATATCAAGTTTATCCAATGTACGGTTACCATAGTTCGTGCAATATCATAAAATTGCTCTTGACATTTATAGTAAATTAGAGGAAAATTCAAATACTAATGTTATGCGGCAATAGACGAGTAACATTCCGTGAAACAGGGAAATATATTTTGTAAGTCTAAACCCGCAAAATGTTTTTAGCTGCTGGAGGGAAAAAGGTGTCGGATACAATTGTTGCAAAAGTTATGCAAAAAATGGTAGAATATTTCCACGGTGATTCCAGGCGCATTCACCATGCTCTTAAAGTATATTCACTGGCGAGAAATATTGCCCTTCTGTCAAACTTTAAAACGGACAAGCTGTATGTACTTGAAATAACAGCCCTTCTTCACGATATTGGCATTTTAGAAAGCGAAAGGAAATACAATTCAACCGCAGGGCATTATCAGGAGATGGAAGGCGCGCCGATTGCAAGAAGCCTGCTTAAAGAGATATCCCTTGAACAGGATGATATTGACAGGATTTGTTTTATGGTAGGGCATCATCATAGCTATCAACTTGTCGACGATATTGATTTTCAGATCCTGATAGAGGCGGATTTTCTTGTTAATTTACACGAGCACAAAATTGATAAGGAAGGCATAGTAAAAATACGTGAACAATACTTCAAAACACCTGTTGGAACGCAAATTCTTAACGATATGTACGACTTGTAATAATTCGGTCTGTTTGCTGCCGCGAGAAGTGCGCCAATATTCTTGTTTTTGGGGGTAAAATAATGCCACAGATAAATATGATAATTGCGGGCTGTGACGAAGATTATATAAAAAATCTTGCCAACTGGTTCAGGGCAAACAGGCCGCAGCAGTTCCGCGTATCGGTATTTACTGAAAAAGAGAGCTTTGCGAACTTTTATCTGAACGAAAATGAAATCCCGGATGTAGTATTGGCTGAAGAATCTTTTTTATGCGGTTTAAACGGAGAAAAAAGTTCCGAGCCCGAAGTAAACAATAATATTATTATTCTTGGAGAGATACACAGCGAAAAATACAGCAAGCTGAAACAAATTGAAAAGTATCAGCCTGCTCCCGGTATTGCGTCGGCAGTTCTTTCTGTCGTGTCCGAATATGGGAAAGTCTCAAAATGGAGAAAACCCGGTAAAAGTGAAATAATCGTATGCTTATCGCCCGACCAGGCATTAAAATCAACGTTCGCATTATATCTGGCTTATGCATGTGAAGACGCCGTATATATGAATTTTGAATCTTTCCCGTTTTACAGGCTTAATCCGGAAAAGAATTTTACAAACAAAAGCCTGTCGGATATCCTTTATCATATAAAAGCGTCAAAGGAAAATACCGGTATTGCGCTTGATAGTGCCGTGTATACCGATTATACAGGGTTAAATATGGTACCTCCGATTGACAATCCAAATGACATGTGGGAATTGAATGAAAATGAAATGGATTCCCTTATTGAAGCGCTTAAGTTATGGGGACACTACAAAATCGTTATAGCCGATATTGAGCTTAACGCCGGGCCTTACACTGCCAAATGGCTTGAAGCCGCATCGACGGTTTTTGTTCCGATAAGCCCGAATTTTTTGCATCAAAAGCAGCGGGTTAATAACATGATTAACAGTCTGGCAATCAATACGGCAGAAAAGCTTAAGTGGATTCAGACGATGCCGCCGGAAAACGAACTGGTAGAAGAGCCGGGCAACATTTGCCGCATTCCGGAACTTAGGGCATTGCCGGAAGACTGGAAACCATACATTCAAAGTTGTTCTTTTTTGAACCGAATACATGCCCTTATTTCCTGTGATAAATAATATTTTAACCGGGGACTTAAAAAACGAGGAAAGGTCTATGAATTCAATAAAAAGCCCGGATTTATTAAGAGAGATCCGCCAGAGTGTCTTAAGGAAAACCGAATTATCCGGTATATCAGAATCCGAAATGGATGATAAGCTGTACTCGCTTGTCGAAGAAGCAGTTTTTGAAAGGGTTAGGGATCTACACCTGAAAATAAGCGATAAAAAACGGCTGGTTGATTCGGTCTTCAATTCATTAAGACGTCATGACATTCTTGAACCGCTGCTTCAGGACCCTGAAATCACTGAAATAATGATAAACGGACCTGATAAAATATTTATTGAAAAAAACGGGGTTTCAAAGCAGGTACCGCTGAAATTTGAGAGCAGGGAACAGCTCGAAGATATTATACAGCGCATTGTATCGCGCGTTAACCGGAGCGTTAATGAAGCCGAGCCGATAGTGGACGCGAGGCTCCCGGACGGCTCCAGGGTTAATGTTGTATTAAGTCCCGTGGCACTGAACGGGCCGCTTGTCACGATACGGAAATTTTCCGACAAGCCGCTTACAATGGTAAACCTGGTAAAAATGGGGAGCATAACGAAAGAGGCGGCCGACTTTCTTGAAAAACTCGTACGGGCGAAATACAATATGTTCATATGCGGAGGCGCGGGTTCGGGCAAAACAACTTTTCTCAATGTCCTTTCAAACTTTATTCCGTCAAACGAACGCATTATTACAATAGAAGATTCGGCGGAATTAAGGCTTTCAAACATAACCAATCTCGCACAAATGGAAACCCGGAACGCGAATACCGAGGGGCTAGGGGAAATACCAATCAGGGCACTAATTAAGACATCTTTGAGAATGCGACCCGAAAGAATTATTGTCGGTGAGGTCCGCGGAGCGGAAGCTCTTGATATGCTTCAGGCAATGAATACGGGCCATGAAGGCTCAATGTCAACAGGCCATGCGAACTCGGTAAAAGACATGCTTACAAGGCTTGAAACAATGGTATTGATGGCTGTTCCATTGCCTTTGGAAGCAATCCGCAAACAAATGGCATCAAGTCTTGATATCATGATCTTTTTGTCGCGTTTCAGGGATGGAACCAGGAAGGTTGTAGAAATTTCTGAAGTACTTGATTACGAAGACGGGAATGTAAAGCTCAATCCGTTATTCATATTTGAAGAAAAAGGGGAAGATGAAAACGGAAAAATTATAGGGGAATTAAAGAGCACAGGTAATGTATTGAAGAACACGAATAAAATTAAGCAAAACCTGGGTCATGATATTAACTTTTCATGAGCAACCACATAAAATTTATAAATTCCATATACAGATTATGTAAAATATTATTGATTTATTATCTGATTCCAATATAATAATGTACATGCCATTTAAATCAATTTCATATTGCTTTTGGAGGGTAAACTGTGAACTTAAAGAAACTAAAAGCTGCTTTATCAATTCTGTCAGTTCTTATTTTTATGGTGGTTTCAACGCCGGTAAGCATGGCAGATGACCGGGTTCCACTGGAAGACAGGACAATTGAAGAAATAATTGAAAAGTACCATGAGGCTCCGTTCAGGTTTGATTCAGGATATGTAGAATATGATATAAGGCCAAGTAAAGAATATCCGTACAGTGCAGGCAAGATAAAGGATGAATACCTTCAGGAAGCTTTAAATTTGGTTAATTTTATAAGATATATTGCCGGGTATCCGTATGAGGTCACGCTGGATGAAAAATGTATAAATTATGCCCAGCATGGGGTTGTTTTGCTTGCTGCTATCGATCAAATTACGCATTATCCTGAAAAACCTGATGATATGCCCGAGGAATTTTATAATATTGCATCTAAAGGAACAGCAAGCTCAAACCTGGGCAAGGGGCACAGTAACATCATTCAAAGCATTCTTAGCTGCATGAGAGATGCTGATTCTTCAAACATAGCCAAAGTGGGGCACCGGCAGTGGTTATTGAGCAGAACGTTGGGGAAAATCGGTTTCGGATACTGCAATGGATATTCAAGCACGTATGTATTTGACAATTCCGGTAAAAGTGTAATATATGATTTTATTGCATGGCCTGCGAAGAATATGCCTATAGAATTTATGGTTTCATATCTTCCCTGGTCGGTAAACCTGGGCGCCGCTTATGATGCAAATTCAATTGATAATGCCGTGGTAACCCTTACCAGAAGAAGGGACAACAAAGTCTGGCAATTCAAAAAAGATTCTGTTTTTAAAAACGATAACGGTTACTTTGGCGTATACAATGGTGGAGCCCTTGGAAAATGTATTATTTTCTGCCCGGATTTTGATGAAGAAAAACCTTATCTCGAAAATGACATATTTGATGTGAATATATCAGGCATTACAAGAACTGATGGCACAGAAGCAGAAATAAACTATACTGTTCGGCTTTTCATGCTGTATGATCCGTATAAGGTAAAAACCGGTACAGAGGAAGGCACTTATATTAACGAAGTTGAAGTGTCGTTTTTCTGTCATTTTCCGTACGTTAATATTCATATACAACTGATGGATCAATCCCGACGATTTACAGCAACAGATATGATAAACCGATTAAAATAAATGAAAGCACGGTTTTTCATGTAATATCCACTATTAATGATTTTCAACAAGGCGACGTTTCGGTCTTCAGATTCAATATCGAACGGGCCAGCGAATGGGCGGTAAATGACATTAAAAAGGCTATTTCTTTAAACCTCGTGCCGCCGCCGCTGCAAGGACGATACCTGGACAACATCACGCGCGGTGATTTTTGCAAACTCGCAATGAACCTTCTTACTGAAATAAAAGGTAAGCCGTTACAGGAAATATTGGATGAAGCAGGGATTAAGACATTGCAAAACCCGTTTATCGATACATCCGAACCTGAAATCCTGGCTGCAAACGCTCTTGGAATTGTAAAAGGCGTTGGAAACGGCAGGTTTAATCCCGACGGAATGATTACCCGCCAGGAGGCTGCTGTTATGTTAACAAGAACGGCTGCTTTATTGGGTATCGATTCAAGCGAAAACGCTCCCGAAATTTTTTCAGACAACGGCGAATTTGCCGACTGGGCGGCAGACAGCATCCTTTTCATATCATCCCTCGTTGATCGGTCAGGTAATAAAAAGGTCATGGGCGGGGTTGGAAACAACAGGTTTTCTCCGCACGGCAGCTACACGAGGGAACAGTCGATTGTTACGATGCTAAGGCTATTTAACGTGATAAAAAATTCGAATTTATAAAAATGAATTATTGGGCTGTCAGGCACGAAGGATCTTACTTTTATATTAATGAAGATTAACAGGATAAAAAAAAGGTCAATAGAAAAAGTAAATTCCACCTTCATCATTTCTTCTAATTTGCAAAAGTTAATTCCGCCGTCGAGTAATTTGGGGTGGAATTTACTTTTTCAAATAATCCCAGGATAAAAAATAAAACTAATGTAAAACGGCGGTTGTCAATTTCAGGCTCGTGTGTTATACTAACGTAGGACTAAAATACACACGCAGTACGATTTGTGAAAATGTGCCCGAAAAATACAGGTGCAGCAATGCTAAAGCTGCTTTTTTAAGTGTATTTTAGGGTTTCTTCACAAAGTTGAATACTGCGGAGGCTAAACATTGGAGGTTTTATATTATGTCTGTAGTATCTATGAAGCAGCTCCTCGAAGCAGGAGTTCATTTTGGGCATCAAACAAGAAGATGGAATCCCAAAATGACGGAATACATCTTCACCGAAAGAAACGGTATCTATATTATCGATCTGCAGAAAACAGTTAAAAAAATGGAGGAAGCGTATTACTTTATCCGTGATACCGTTATGGATGGCGGTGATGTTTTATTTGTGGGCACAAAAAAGCAGGCGCAGGATGCTATTAAGCAGGAAGCCGAACGCTGTGCCATGTACTACGTCAACAACCGTTGGCTTGGCGGAATGCTGACGAATTTCAAAACAATCCGCAAACGTATCGAAAGGCTTAACGAACTTCAGAAAATGCAGGAAGACGGGATTTTTGACGTTTTGCCGAAGAAAGAAGTAACAAAGCTGAAGCTTGAAATGGAGAAGCTTGAGAAAAACCTTGGCGGTATCCGTGAAATGAAAAAACAACCGGCGGTATTGTTTGTCGTTGATCCGAAAAAAGAAAGAATAGCAATTCTGGAAGCTAAAAAATTAGGTATTCCGATTGTCGCAATTGTCGATACTAATTGTGATCCCGATGAAGTTGATTATGTAATTCCGGGTAATGACGATGCGATACGCGCGGTTAAGCTTATAGCTTCCAAAATGGCAGACGCGGTAATTGAGGCAAGACAGGGTGAACAATTTGAAGCCGCGCAGGCAGAAGATGAAAAGGAAAACGAAGAGGTTAATTTGGAAGAAATCTCACTGGATGATATTACACTCGATGAAGAACTCATCGGCGAAGTCGATGAAAATGAAGAAGTAGAAGAATAGCGGTTGCATGAATAGGAGGATAAATAATGGAAATAACTGCTGGAATGGTTAAAGAATTGCGTGAAATGACCGGGAGCGGTTTAATGGATTGCAAAAGGGCCCTTGTCGAGAGTAACGGGAACATGGAGAAAGCTGTTGAGTATCTCAGGGAAAAGGGTCTTGCTACGGTTGCGAAAAAAGCGGGCAGGATTGCGGCCGAAGGAATAGTAGATTCATATATCCACGGCGGCGGAAGAATTGGTGTTCTCGTCGAAGTGAATATAGAAACGGATTTCGCGGCAAAGAATACTGAGTTTCGCGAGCTTGTAAGAGATATTGCGATGCAGGTTGCTGCCAGCAATCCTTTGTATGTTTCAAGAGAGGAAATTCCCCCTGAGGTTGTTGAAAAAGAAAAGGAAATTCTTAAGGCCCAGGCGATGAATGAAGGGAAACCTGAACAAATAGCCGAAAAAATGGTTGCAGGCCGCCTTGAAAAGTATTATAAGCAAGTATGCCTTCTTGAACAGCCCTTTATTAAAGATACCGATAAAACTGTATTGGACGTAATAAACGAAAAGATTGCCAAAATCGGTGAAAAAATAAGCGTTCGCCGTTTTACGCGGTATGAAATGGGCGAGGGTCTGAAAAAAAGGGAAGACAATTTTGCCGAAGAAGTTATGAGGCAGGTAAATAATTGATTTATTCGCAAAAGGGTATATTATCGTAATATACCCTTTATTTAAATATCAGTTATCACAGCAGTAATCCGGTTTGACCGGGTTAACCCGCGGTGACTGCACAGGGGGTTGGAAGCATAATATGAAGCTTAAATATAAGCGCGTAATGTTAAAAATCAGCGGTGAAGCCCTTGCCGGCATTAATGGGTTTGGAATAGATCAGGAAATACTCGGCAGCATATGCGAATCAATTAAGGAAGCATCCGATATGGGTGTGGAAGTCGCTATTGTAGTCGGCGGCGGGAATTTCTGGCGCGGCAGATCAGGAATAGGCATGGACAGAACTACGGCGGATCATATGGGAATGCTTGCGACTGTAATCAACGCGCTCGCGCTGCAGGACACGCTTGAATCCAAGGGAGTGCCAACGAGGGTCCAGACCGCTATAGATATGAGAAGAATTGCGGAGCCGTATATCAGGGGACGCGCGGTAAGACATTTGGAAAAAAAGCGTGTTGTAATATTCGCGTGCGGAACAGGAAACCCGTTTTTCACAACAGACACCGCCGCCGCATTAAGAGCAGCGGAGATTGACGCGGATGCTATTCTGCTTGCGAAAAACGTTGACGCGGTTTATGATTCCGACCCGAAAGTAAACCACGAAGCAAAAAGGTTCGACAAAATAACCTATCTTGACATGATCAACCTCCAGTTGGGTGTTATGGATTCTACAGCTTCGACACTGTGTATGGATAATAATATACCTGTTATCGTGTTCAGTATCAGGGAACCTGAGAACATAATTAAAGTACTGACCGGAGAAAATATCGGAACATATATTGCTAAGGAGGTATAGCTATGGATAACTCTTACAGTAATGTAACCGAAAAAATGGACAAAACAATTTCCGTTTTAAAGGAAGAACTTGCCAATATCCGTGCCGGGCGCGCAAATCCGCGTCTTTTGGATAAGGTCACAGTTGACTATTACGGTGTGCCGACACCGATTACCCAGCTTGCTAACATAAGCATACCGGAAGCAAGGCAGATTGTTATTCAGCCGTGGGATTCTAAAATCCTTTCCGCTATCGAAAAAGCGATATTAGCGTCAAACCTTGGTCTGACTCCAAATAATGACGGTAAGCTAATAAGGCTGTTTTTCCCGCCTCTTACCGAAGAACGCCGTGTTGAGCTTACAAAACAGGTAAAGAAAAGCGGAGAGAACGCGAAAATCGCTATAAGACAGGTTAGAAGAGATGCGATAGATATTTACAAAAAGATGAAAAAGAACAGTGAAATTACGGAAGACGACTTAATTGATACCGAAAAAGATATTCAGAAAATTACCGACGGTTACATAGAAGACATTGACAAAATTGTAACCGCTAAAATTAATGAAATAATGGAAGTATGAAATGAATACCAATAAATTTGCCGGTATGCACCTGTGGGAAGTAAAAAAAGCACTGCATAACGATGGAGTGACGAACTACAGGATCGTTGTCACGGCTCCGCCAAGACAAACCGACAGGGAGCCCGATGATTGCGATCGGGTAATATCGGTTGATTTGGATATAAACCCTCCGAGTATTTTGGTATGCAAAACATAGCAATACCACATGTTCGACAGCTTAAGTATGTCTAATAAAGGCAGAGGGTATTTAATCCTTCTGCCTTTTCAGATTTGGCATTAACTCTTTAAAAATGGGGTAATGCCTGATAAATGATATGGATATTCCTATTTCTATTGATATTTCCCGGGATATTATTCACTTCAGGAAATAATACTGTCATTTTATTTTGCATATAAAACTTTTTACGCAAAAAAAAGTGCTTTTTAAACAATACTTTTTGCCGATTTTTCCATTCAAACAAAAAAAAGGACGATTCATACAAACATAATAATATATTATGGAATTTTTAGCAAATACATGTATTTGCCAATATTTGCAACATACAATAAAATGTTTAAAAATATTCGGGCTAATTCTTTCTTAATAAAAATAATTACGTGTATTTTTATGAGGACTCGGCATGATCGGGAAAATAGTAAACGGAAAATACCGTATTATCGAAAGGCTTGGAACCGGCGGCTCGGGAAAAGTGTATAAAGCCGTACATATCGATTTGAATACATACTGGGCTTTAAAATTTATACCTTCACGCGAAAAGTTTGCCGAAAACGAACTGGAGATCCTTAAAAATTTAAATCATCCTGTTTTCCCTCGACTTGTCGATTGCATACGCGAACCGGATTATACAATACTTGTTTATGACTATTATGAAGGGCCGACGCTTAAAAAGCAAATAGAACAGAACGGGAGAATTGAACAGGACAGGGTTTGCCGCTGGGCAATACAGATTCTTGACGCACTTTCATATATGCATGCTTATGTGCCTGAACCCGTTATTTACAGGGATCTTAAGCCTTCAAACCTGATCGTTCTGCCTGATGAAAGCATAAAACTTATAGACTTCGGCTCTGCAAGGCTTTATAAAAGCGGCGGCAGCGACGACACGGTTTACCTCGGCACTCCCGGGTATGCGGCACCCGAGCAGTACGGCTTCGGACAGACCGATGAAAGAACAGATATATATAATTTCGGCATGACGTTATTCCATCTGTTGACCGGAAAACACCCGCTGAATATCGAAACAGAAATGACAGGAAAAGAACTTGACGCGGCGGGAGTATCGAATAAATTAAAGCAGATTATTCTAAAATGCATTGAAGCCGATCCTGATCATCGTTACGCGAACACATACGATGTGAAAGAAGCATTCAATAGAATCGGGCTTAAGCCTGTCAGGAATGGAAAACTTGCGGCAATCGGGAAAAACGCCGTGGAAGTAAGCGTTTCAGGTATACAAAAAGGCGCAGGAGTAACGCATTTTTGTTTTATGTTTGGTATATGGCTTCAAAACCATGGTTTTAAAACCGCTGTCATAGAATACTGCCAAAACCGGGATTTGCTCGCGTTGTGCAAGCTTATTGGAAAAGACAACATATATGCCAAATACGGTTATTACCGGATTCAAGGTCTATCTGTTTTCCCTTCGATGGACCAGGAAAAAATAGATTCTTTCTGCAGGGCCGATTTTGATTATATCATTATCGATTACGGCATATATGACGAGTATGTTGCGCAAATGCTCCGGAGAAGCGATGTCAAGCTTGTAATCGCGCCCGGTGCCGACTGGAAAATGCCCCAGGTTCGATTTTTTATGGACAAATTCGGAAATATCTTTGACGATCGCAATACCTTTATGTTATTCCCAATGCAGGACCGAAGATCGATTAATGTTATAAAATCTTACTTCAGGTTCAGGAACATCATTACGGTTCCGTATGCGTCAAATCCCTGGAAACAGGATAATAAACTGAAATCAGAGATCGAGAAACTATACAGCAGACTATTCCAAACAGAAATCTCCGCTTTAAGGAGGAAAAATGAATGGCATTTTTGAAAAAAAAGAAAAGGCTATCATTTACAATACTTGCCGGTATTCTTTTCATTATCATTGTATCGGTTGTTTCAGGCGGAGCGTATTATTTTCATATTATGCAGATAAATTCGGTCAGAGAAAGCTATAGTGCGCAAATTCTTGAATTGAAATATGATATCAATTCACTTGAACGTAAGGTTTACGTTCCAAAAGACGACATCCCGTGCGGCACCGTTTTATCTGAAGAACTTTTTTCAAAGGAACAAATGAAACTTGATATATCCCAGGATAGTTTAATCGATGAATCCGATTTCGGAAAAGTGAACATAGCTGCGTTACAGGCAGGAATACCTGTGTTTAAGTTTATGACCGCCGACAGTGATATAAATGACGATGTCAGGGAGCTTGAATTTAATATGTTTATGATACAAACAAACCAGAACGTCGGTGATTATGTCGATATAAGGATTACATTTCCAAACGGGGAGGATTATATCGTTATAAGCAAGAAGCGTCTGAAAACTCTTAACAAGGCGGAGAATCTTATCAGTTTTCGGCTTGATGAAACAGAGATACACAGGATAAACAGCGCGGTGATTGACGCTTATATTCATCCGGGAACAAAAATTTACACAGTTGCATATGTTCTTCCGGAACTTCAGAATGAGGCTGTACCTTATTATCCTGTAAATTTTGACGTCCTCGAGCTTATGAGAAACGATCCGAACATATTGAAAAAAGCAGGCGATGCGCTAGCGAGAGAAGCACGCAGGCAGTTGGAAGAAAACCTTGAAGCAATGACAAACGAAAACATATCAAGGGTTGTATCGGGTGTAAACGCTGAAATAGCAAAAAACAGCGAAATACGAAAAGAAGCTGAAAAGGACGAAAAAGCTGAAAATAAGCAGCAGTGATTTCAAACAGATTAGTTTATGCGTTTAGGCAAAATACCTGTCTATACAAATTTATCTTAAAGGAGAGATATAGTGCCAAAACAGCAAATCAGGCTTGGATTTATCGGGTTTTGTAAAACGGATTTAATACTGTATTTGTCGAGGATAATAAATTCGCTTGGAGAGAAAGCCGCAATCGTAGACCGTTCCTCCGGTCACGAACTTATTTATTCGGTCCCCGTCGGGATATACGCAAAAGACAGGCTTGATTACAGGGGAGTCGAGGTTTTTCTTGACTGCGGCGCAACAGAGCTTATAGAACTGCCTTTGGATGATATTTATGCCGTACTTGTTGATTATGGAATAAACGGGAATGCATCAGGCGAATTAAAATGCATGGATGCTGTGTTTGTTGTTTGCGATATGCAAAAACACCATCTTGTACCTTTATCAAACTATTTATCGAGGGCGGCGGAAATACGGAATATAATACGTGTTTACCGCGATATGCCATCGGGCAAAATAACGGCCCGCTATGCGGATTCATTGCTGAATATCGAAAACAACGCGAATATTATAGCAAAGTATGAGTTCCCTTTAAATGAAACTGAATATGCTGTCCGGCTGACAAGCCAATATGACGATATTTTCAAATTCAACAGAATACCGGCGGAATTAAGCCAAATGCTTCTCGATTGTGTAATCGAACTTTTCGGTATCGACAAGAAAACCGCCGTAAAAGCGTTAAAAAAAGCACAACGCGGAGGTTAACGCAATGCAGATATCTTTTTGGAGCAATTACCACCAGGTTGGAACAACGTATAATATGGCAGCGGTTTCGATAATGATTGCGCTTGAATACAGGATGAGAATTCTTTTAGCTCATGCTCACTTTGACAAAAGCAGTCTGGAGCACGCATTCCTTGAGAAGAAATATATAAGGCATGAGCTTACCGATTTATCCGATACAGGAATAGACGCTTTAAGCCGGGCTATAAAATTTAACAGGCTTGAAAAGGAAGATGTTTCGAACTATACCACAACTGTTTTAAAAAACAGGCTTGATCTGTTAATTGGAACTAGGAATACAAACAGGGATATTTTTATAAACAATATCAAAGAATCAATAAATAAGATACTTCAGTCTGCAGGCGGCTTTTACGATCTTGTCTTTGTCGATACGGCGCCGGGTATCAATGAAATCAGCCTAAAAATACTGGAGAAATCGGACATCGTTGTCATAAACCTTACACAGAGCATTCATGTCTTGGAAGACTATCTGTCTAATTTTTCAGGCCTTAACGATAACCTGCTTTTTATTCTCGGCAAATACGACAGCGACTCCAAATATAACCTGAAAGCTATTAGAAAAAGGTTCGGAATTCAGGATATCTATACAATACCTTACAATATCGGTTTTGTCGACGCATGCTCGGAAAGCAGTGCGGTTGATTTCTTCATCAGAAACTCTGGAGCCGGCAAACACGATATACATTATACGTTCATAAGCAGCGTGAGGGAAACCGCAGAAGCGATACTTAATCGTATAGGCATCGACGCCATGCAAAAAAGGGCATAAAAGAGGAAACAAATAATGAACGAAGTTATAATTATTTTAATTTCAGTCGCGTTTTTATCTTTTCTAATATATTATTTTAGAAATAGCCGTCCGGCAGAAATCAGAAGTGTCCTGGAAGAAGAGGACAAGTTTTCTGTTGAAACAATTGTAAAATTTATCAGGGACTCTTTTAATGAGATCCTTAACACAAACCTATATGAAATGAACATAACAAGGGAGGAGTTCAACAAAAGAATACACAACAAAAACCGCCTTCGAAGAGCTTTAAAAACCTGTACGTACGGCGATGTAAACGCAAAAAACTATATAAAAGATTTTATAAAAGATATACTTGTTAAATCGTACAAGGTTGATGAGAACAATATTAACGAAATAATTAGTTTCAACACCCCTAAAGACCTTACGCTGCATGATAAGTTTGAAATACTTTTGTATCACTATAAGAAAAAATACGGTTACCGCGCATTGGAGATCCTTATAACCGAAAACAATCTGGATGCCCCAAAGTCTGTCGGGGAAGGGGTGTCATATGTTATTACTGCTGACGATATAGAAAGACTTTTCGCGATGAAGCACTATTTATTCAAAAACACGTTTGAAGATAAGCTAAACATAGTTGCCCAGAGGATATACCAGTTATATAAAGGCCACGGTGTTATCGATGAAATAAGGGATATGCGCATAGACGGCGTATCGGGAGGAGTTTCGGGCATACCTCCTACATTTCACGAAGAAACGGATTTATCGGTAAGCATTCCAATAGTGTCCGATCTTCCGTCAAGCTATGACTCTGTCTGGATTTTCTTTAAAGGAAAAACGATACATCTTTCGTTTTTAAGCTTTGGTTCGGAATCGGAACTTATAAGGGTATGCAAAAACATATACCGCTACAATTACCCCGGGCAGCTAAGCGAAAGCAACGGATACAAGGTCAACGAAATGAAAGACGGCAGCAGGGTCGTTGTTGTAAGACCTCCTTTTGCTGAATCATGGGCGTTTTTCGTAAGAAAGTTCGACAGCATCGAAAAAGCGGAGCCGGAGGAATTAATCACCGACAAATATAACGAAATACCGATAACGCTTATAAAGTGGCTTGTAAAAGGATGCAGGGTTACGGCGATAACAGGCTCGCAGGGAACGGGAAAAACAACACTCCTCATGGCTATCATAAAATACATTAATCCTGCTTTTACGCTGAGAATTCAGGAAATGGCTTTTGAACTTCATCTTAGAAAAATATATCCGGAAAGAAACATATTAACGTTCCGTGAAACATCTACGATATCCGGCCAGGAAGGCCTTGATCTTCAGAAAAAAACCGACGGAACCGTTAATATTCTCGGCGAAGTTGCAACAGCTCCTGTCAGTTCATGGATGATCCAGATGTCGCAGGTGGCAAGCATGTTCACAATATTTACTCACCATGCGAAAACAACGGAAAACCTCGTTAAATCACTGCGGAACAATCTATTGCAGACAGGGGAGTTCAATAATGAAAAAATCGCCGAGCAGCAGGTTGCCGATGTTGTCAATTTTGACATTCATCTGACAAAAGATATTTCAGGGCACAGGTACATAGAAAGGATTACCGAAATAATCCCCGTTGAAATTGACGATTACCCCGAAATCCCGTCAACCGACGGTGAAAATGATATAAATCAATTCCTGTCAATTACCCGCGAATTTTACAGGCGCATGACCGACAGGAAAATATTTGTCACAAAAGACATTGTAATATATGATAATGGGGCATATAAGGCTGTTTCAAAACCGAGTACTGCGCAGATTTCAGAAATTATGAAAAACCTTAACGATGAAGAAAGGTCTGAATTTGATAAATACTTAAACACGTATTTTCCGGAGAGTGAAAGTGCATGAATACTGACAAGGCTGTTACGGTATTGATTATAGCAATGCTTGCCGTCGCTGCTATAGCCGCAATAGCATGTATGCTGCTTATGCAGATCAGAAAAAGAAATGAACTGAAAGTGGAACTGAAACATAAGAAAGACTTTCTTTATTCCGTTTATATACTCTGCGGCAGGATTTTACCGCTTAAAAAATATATGCAGAAAATCAGAAAGCGAATAGAACTTATCGACCTGTCGGATGACTGGACAATAAGCCGCAAAACAATACGCTTTACTCTTATTTCAGTTGGAATTACTCTTTTCGTATTTATTTTTCTGGTTATATTCAGCACGAACCTGTATTTTTTGATAATTTCCGTTTTTACTGTATTTGTTCTTCATAAGCAAATTATAAGAATGCTCGTTGAAAAGATTGATAACAAGCTGTTGAAGCAGTTTGGTTCGTTTCTGGAAAATGTCAGGCATCATTATCATGAACATGGGATGATTGATGAAGCGATTTTTGACAGCATCGATGAATGCGGCTATGAAATCTCCCTCCACGCAAACCTGCTCTATGAGGTTTTAACCGCGGCAAACGCCGAAGAACGTATCGAACAATACAATGAAACAGCGCCGAATAAATATATTAAAACTTTTTTATCAATGTGTTACCTTGTCATGCGATTCGGTGACAAACAGGCAGACGGCAAATCCATTTACCTTACAAATCTCAATTACCTTAAGCAGGAAATAAACCTTGAACTCCTGCGCCGTGAAAAACTCAGCTATTTGTTTCAAAGCCTGTCGGCCATAGCCGTTTTGCCGATATTTGCGGTAAAACCGCTTGAAAAATGGGCGATTTCGAACATCCCGGAGCTTGTTGAATACTATGACGGCGCATACGGTTTTGTCTGCCTGATAGTTTTGTTTGTTCTCGCATTTGGAGCGTACCAGTTAATAACAAGGCTTCAAAGCAGTACAACGTACGCTCCGATTGAAAATACACCTTTTGATTTTCTTGTGAGACTCAAGTTTCTCAGAAACGCAATAGACGGCATGATAGAAAGAAATTTTCATAAAGCGAACAAATATGACAGGTTATTGAAAAAGACCAGCGCGGAAATAAGCATTAACCGTTTTTACGCAAGGCAGATTGGCTTTGCAGCGATAGCATTTGTAATGTCTTTAGGAGTTTTTATAAACATACATACAATCGTGAGAAATAATGTGTTAAATTCAACTATCAGCAGTAAAATAGCAAACCTGAACGGGCAGATCACCACCGAAGAACAAATCAAAATAACAGAAAGCGACAGGAAATTTATCCTCAACTTCAGCGGGAAAAAAGTATCGTACGGTGAAATATACGAAGCAGTGGCCGCAAGCGGTGAATATACCGATTCCCGCCAGGCCGATATCGCGGCTAAAAGGATATATGACAAATTAACCGTATATAACAGCCACTATCTTAAATGGTGGGAGCTTCTTGTTTCAATTATTGTTTCCGTCACCGCATATTACCTGCCGTGGTGGATGCTTTTGTTCCGTGAACGCGTATTGAGAATGAACATGGAAGACGAAGTAATGCAGTTTCATACGATTATCCTTATGCTCATGCATATTGAAAGAATCCATGTAGAAGACATACTTTTCTGGATGGAACAGTTCGCCGTTATTTTCAAATCGTCGCTATCGAAATGCATCAATAATTTTGAATACGGCGACAGGCAGGCGCTTGAACAGCTTGCAATCGACGAGCCTTACATTCCTTTTGTAAGGATTGTCGAAAACCTTCAGACTGCTGCTGATAAAATCTCAATCAGCGAGGCCTTTGACGAGCTTAAATCAGAAAGAGAGTATTACCAGGAAAAAAGAAAGCAGGATAATGAAATACTCGTGAACAAAAAAGGAATGTGGGGAAAGATGATTGCGTTTATACCTTTGGGCGCAACCATCTTTTTATATATGATACTGCCGTTTATAATGGTCAGCGCGGCGCAAATGAAAAACTTTTCGGATGAAATAAGCAAAATTTTATAAGAAAGGAGTATTTACGATGGAGAATTCATTAAAAGCAATTATAATCGGAGCAGGCGTAGTAATAACAATGATAGTTGTATCAATCGGTTTTTTGTTAATGCGTTCCGGTCAAAGCACAGCGCAGAACGCAATTAACAGGCTTGACCAAATCAGCTCGGAAATGTCGGAATCCCAGTACACAATGTATGACGGAATGGAAATACGAGGAAGCGAAGTCGTTAA
>LFRV01000100.1 GCA_001512485.1 Clostridiales bacterium DTU069
AGCTCTTCCGAACGGCAGGCGGAACCGTTCGTGTCAAGGCAGGTATGGATGCCTTCAGTGCGGCAGAGCCTGAAAAGTTCAGTGACAAATTTTATCTGCAGCAGCGGTTCGCCTCCCGATACCGTGATTCCTCCGCCCGATGCAGTAAAATACGGTTTGTAGCGAGCGGCCATTGCCGCTGTTTCTTCGGCACTGTATTCGCTGCCCGCCGATAGCGGCCATGTATCCGGGTTGTGGCAGTATACGCAGAGGAAATTACAGCCCTGCAGAAAAACTACGAATCTTATTCCCGGGCCGTCAACCGTACCGAATGTTTCAAAGGAATGGATCCTTCCGTTCATAAAGCCTCCTTTAAATCCTGTTCACTAGATTCAATGGATTACAAACTGGATTAATTATTGTTTTTTAAAGCTTCCTTTTGACGAGGTTCGCTACATCGCCTGGTGGAAAGTCCTCGAAATAACTTCGGCCTGCTGCTCCTTCGTAAGGCGGATAAAGTTTACCGCATACCCTGAAACACGGATTGTAAGCTGCGGGTACTTTTCGGGGTTTTCCATCGCATCTTCGAGAGTCGACCGGTCAAGGATGTTTATATTAACGTGATGCCCGCCCTGCATAAAGTAACCGTCCAGCAGCGCGCCGAAATTTTTACGCTGTATCCCGGGCTCTTTTCCGAGCGCTTTAGGCACAAGCGAGAGGGTAAGCGAAATTCCGTCCCTGCAGCTTGAATAAGGCAGTTTTGCGAGAGAATTAAGGCAGGCGAGGGCGCCCATAATGTCCCTGCCGTGCATCGGATTTGCACCGGGCGCGAAAGGTTCGCCGAGTTTCCTGCCGTCAGGTGTCGAGCCTGTTTTTTTGCCATAGACGATGTTTGACGTTATCGTAAGTATCGAAAGCGTATGCTCGGCGTTCCGGTACGTGCTGTTCTTTCTCAGTTCATTAATGAATCCATTGACAATCATGCAGGCTATACTGTCGACGCGGTCATCATCGTTGCCGAATTTCGGGTATTCCCCTTTAATTTCAAAGTCAGTTATCAATCCGCGACTGTTCCGTATTGTTTTTACGTATGTGTATTTTATCGCGCTTAAAGAATCGACAAGAACGGAAAGGCCGGCTATACCGAAAGCCATGTACCTGTGCACATGGGTATCGTGCAGTGCCATCATGAGCCTTTCATACGCGTATTTATCATGCATGTAATGAATTGCGTTCATCGTGTTTACATAAAGCCTTGCAAGCCATTTCTGCAAATTTACGAACCTTGTGTAAACCTTTTTATAGTCGAGGTATTCATCCGGGTATATTTCGGTTTCGGGCGCAATCTGTTCACCGGTAATTTCGTCTTTGCCGCCGTTAAGTGCCAAAAGCAGGAGTTTAGGCATATTGCATCTCGCACCGAAGAACTGCATGTCCTTGCCGAGGCTCATCGCGGAAACGCAGCACGAAATACCGTAATCATCCTGGTATATCGGCCTCATTATATCGTCATTTTCAAACTGTATTGAGCTTGTCTTCATTGAAATATCGGCGCAGAACAATTTGAACGGTTCGGGCAGGCGCGTTGACCATAAAACCGTAAGGTTCGGTTCGGGAGCCGGTCCGAGGTTCAAAAGCGTCTTCAAAAAACGGTACGTCGTTTTTGTTACCATATGCCTTCCGTCACGGCACATTCCCGCAAGTGCCTCGGTTATCCACACCGGATCACCGGCGAAAAGCTCGTTGTATTCGGGCGTACGAAGATGGCGTATAAGGCGTAGCTTGATTACAAACTGATCAATCAGTTCCTGCGCCGTTTCTTCGGTTAAAAGCCCCTTGGCGAGATCCCTCTCAATGTAAATGTCAAAAAACGTGTTTACCCTGCCGAGCGAGTTTGCCGCCCCGTTTGTTTCCTTCATCGCCGCAAGGAATGCGAAATATGTCCACTGTACTGCTTCCACCGCGTTTCCCGCGGGTCTTGATATATTAAAACCGTACGAAGCGGCCATAGCCGAAAGATCCTTCAATGCCCGTATCTGTTCGGAAACCTCTTCCCGAAGCCTAATCACTTCGTCATCCATATCCATGTCAAGGATAGTATCCAAATCCTGCTGCTTTTCCCTTATAAGAAAATCAACGCCGTACAGTGCTACTCTCCTGTAATCGCCGATAATGCGCCCGCGGCCGTATGCGTCGGGAAGCCCTGTAATAACACCGCTGCGTCGTGCCTTTCTCATTTCTTTTGTATATGCGTCATATACGCCGTCGTTGTGGGTTTTCCTGTATGTCCTGAATATTTCACGGATTTCGTCGGGCAGCGGGGTATCATACGCTTCACATGATTTTTCGATCATGCGTATACCTCCATTCGGGTATATGCCCCGTTTAAGCGGGGCATCGGTCTGGAGCCCAACGACTGCCTCGAGGTCCCTGTTTATGTAGCCGGCAGGATACGCCGTAATGCTTGACACCTTGCTTGCATCGATATCCAGGACCCCGCCTTTTTTTATTTCTTCATTAATAAGTTCTTTGCATAGGTTCCACAGCTTAGTTGTTCTTTCGGTCGGCCCCACAAGAAAGGAAGCATCTCCGTCATAAGGGGTATAATTCCTGCGTATGAAATTGCCGACATCTATGCCGGTTTGCCAGCTTCCAGGTTTAAAACCTTCCCATTCAACATAACGGTTCATTGAAATCCCCTCCATTCACGTCGATAAAAAAACAGGGCACTTTCTTATCGAAAGTGCCCAGGCGGTCGGCTATTACTAACTCATACTCCCCTGTGGTATCCCACATTGTCCGCCAGTCGTATGATTTATATTTATTAAATTCATCTGGTTAGAGTATACAATCCAAAACAACATTTTGTCAATGCCCGTCACCGAAAACGCCCGAACCAGAGGGTCTCCATATCCCGGGTCGCTCATTTGCACGCTCCACATTTACCTGAAAGCAGCAGGGCGTTGCAGCATGTCACCCGTCGTCACCGAAGTCACCAGAACCAGAGCCGCGTACCAACTGGAACGCGGTAGCAGTGCCTCGACCCGTTAGCCACCCGCTGGTTTTCGGTATAATTCCCGTGAGCTACTTGGATGAACTATTGTGCAATAACGGAAACTATAGCGGAATGCAGCTTAGAGATATACAGTCAGGGCAAGGATAAGCAAGTCGACTGTCTGAGCAAAAATGCTTCCTGCAAGAAATATTTTAAAGCATTTTTGCGAGTTTCGACTTGCCCGAACTGAACTGTATAGCTCTTGCAAATGAAGCTCCTTGTTGACGTTATTGTACAATAGTTCAGGAAGCAGAATGTTTGGCATTATTTCCGCGGGTCCTGGTTCGGGTGTTTCGGGTTCCTGGGGCGACAAAGCACGTACCAACAACACGCTCCAGATCCTGTTCATTTTTTAAGAAGAGGTCTCCATATCCCGGGTCGCTCATTAACCCGCTCCACAGTTGCCTGTAAGCAGCAGGGTGTTGAAGCATGTCGCCCGTCGTCACCGAAAGCACCCGAACCACCCGCTATGTTTGCGGTTTTAGTTCGCCGTATGCTGCTCATATAAAGGATTATTGACAATAGTTCAATTAGCAGCAGATGAACAATATTTCCGCGGGTCCTGGTTCGGGTGTTTCGCTTCCTTGGGAGACAAAGTGCCTGTGAAACAATTTTGTAATGTAGCGGCGGCTCCAAATGGCTTGTTTTTTTGTTGAAACCGGTTCATTCATATGATATGATAACATCAGAAATATCCAAAATCCTGTCGAAAAGAGGAGAATTCCAGATGAGCGATGTAATAAAGATAAATGCGTGTGTATATTCGCGCATAGGTTATGAAAGAGATTCCAACCGTGACGATTTCTATATGAACGGTAAATTTCTGTCGGAACACCATCTTGATAATATGCAGGCATCTATGGAAAACAGGGGAACTGAATTTTTCTTCGCTGTGGCCGATCATATGGAATTTTCCGATGATGAGCAGAGAGCAAGTTTTTCAATACTGCGTGAGGTTGGGAAATATCACGAAAAAATATCCGTCCATGAAGGGGATTTGGATTTCAAAACAAGAGAGCTTGCTTCGCGTGTTCAGGAAACGGGGAAATACCTTGACAGTTTTCTCGATATGAGAAATGCACCCGATACCGACCCTGCCAGGCAGATGGGTTTTGCAGGGTTGTTGCTTTCCGATGGGAAAGCGGTTGGTTCTACGTATGGAACGTGCCATATATACTTATGCCGCGGTAATGTTTTCAAACATATGACGGATGGCAGTTCAAGGTCAAAAAGGCTTGTTGATCTCGGTATTATTTCCGATGAAGAAGCCCAAAACATCCAGGAAAAATACAAGGCTGCGGATGAAGATGAAAAATTAATGCTGTTGTCCGAGCCCGTGGAATTGATGGAAGGCGATAAGTTCCTTTTGATAAGCGATGGTGTTTATAACGCCCTCGGAGAAGAATATCTTGAGGATATTCTTTCAATGCGCAGTGACAGTACATATATTGCCTACCGTATAATTACAGAGGCCGCAAAACGCAGTTCAGATGATGATATGACTGCTATGGTTGTTCGTATTGAAAGAGTATCTTACAGCACCGGCACTGTGAAAAAATCAGTGGAAAGATCAAAAGTATCTGCACTTAAAAAGAGTGCTCCTCCCCCGTCGTTTAAATATAAAAACAGGGGAGGCATTAAAAAATACGAAAACCTGATATATTACGGCTGTGTCGTGCTTACGGCCATATTGCTCATTCTGATAGTTGTTCTGTTAATAAAAAATATATATAAACGACTGAATGAAATTGAAGACATAACACCTGACACCAGCATTAACCTGACGGTAACCCCGCCGCCCGGTACAGACGATGAACCAGTGCCGGATACTACGCCGGAGGCCACGCCCGAGGCTACGCCTGAACCTACGCCCGAACCTACTCAAGCCGAAATCCGGGAGTATACTGTAAAACCCGGTGATACGCTATCATCAATTGCGAGAGAGTTTTACGGAGACAACTGGGTATATGTTGAAAGGCTCGGCAGATACAATAAAATACCGGCGCCGTACGACAGTATAATAGTCGGTCAGGTATTGAAAATTCCTCCAAAAGAAGTGCTTAACGCACAGGAGTAAGATAAGAAAAAATAAAAAAGTGGTTCGGGATTTATACCCCCGGACCATTTTTTGTGCTAGGTGAATTGTCATACCGTAAGTTCTTATGATTATCTAGATTAAAAACCTGTCTATCAGCGTATGTCCGTGTTCAATAAAAACACCGGTTGATGCGGCGTCTTTTTCAGTAAACCGCAAGGTATTGTTTGAGCGCATACCGCCGGTGTTTCTGTATATTGCAAACGGCACTGGCTCGCATGAATGTGTCCGGGTTGAAATCGGGGTCGGGTGATCAGGAAGCAGCAGTATAGAGTAATCCCATTTTGTAAGCCCGTCTAAAAGGGGCGCAAGCAGTTCTGAATCAATTTTTTCAATCGACTGGACTTTTCCCTCGACAAGTCCCTGGTGCCCGCATTCGTCGGGAGCTTCCACATGAATATAAACGAAGTCACTGCCGTTTTCAAGTTCATTCAGCGCGGCTTTTGCTTTGCCGGTATAATTAGTATGTAAATTTCCAGTGGCTCCATCGACATAAACGGGTTTTAAACCTGCCAGTATCCCAATCCCGCGCACAAGATCGACTGCTGAAATAACGCTTCCTATAAGGTTATATTTTTCTGCAAACTGTTTCAGTTTCGGTTTCTTTCCTTGTCCCCACAGCCATATCGAAGTTGCGGGGTTTAACCCGTTTTTTATGCGCATTTGATTTATGGGGTGATTCTTTAGAATTTTTTCGCTTTTTTTCATCAGCGTTATAAAAATGTCGTTTTTTTCTCCCTTCGGAAGAAACGAAGCGATTTTTTTCCCGCTTATATCATGCGGAGGGGTGAATGAAACTCCGTCCTTCCCGTCTTTCCAGATAAGACAATGCCTGTAGCTTATACCCGGGTAAAATGAAAAAATCTCCGAATTGAGTTCGGCAGATATTGCCTCGATAAGCTTTCGTGCTTCTTCGGTAGAGATTTCTCCGGAACAGTAATCCACCATAGTCTTTTCTTCATATGGTTCTTCGGACGACAGCGTCACAAGATTACATCGCAGCGCAATATCGGTATCGGACATCGATATACCCATACTTGCCGCTTCAAACGGTGAGCGCCCGGAATAATAAATATCAGGTTCATATCCGAAAACGGATAGGTTAGCCACGTCGCTTCCGGGAGGCATCCCGTCGGGTATGGTTTTAACAAGGCCCATATCCCCGTTTTGCGCAATATAATCCATATTTGGTTTGTTCGCGGCTTCAAGCGGAGTCCTGCCCCCAAGAGCGGGAACAGGACAGTCGGCCATGCCATCGCCCAATAGAACTATATATTTCATTTAAATCAACTCTTTTTTCAGAAGTAAAAGTTTTAATCTTACATAAGTATTATCCAAGGATCGACAGCAGTACTCCTGCGGCAATGGCCGAACCGATAACACCTGCAACGTTAGGTCCCATGGCATGCATCAGCAGGAAATTCTGCGGATTCGCTTCCTGGCCGACTTTTTGCGAAACGCGCGCCGCCATCGGAACTGCCGATACTCCGGCAGAACCTATTAACGGATTTACTTTTCCTCCGGTGAAAAAATACATTAATTTACCAAATAAAACTCCGGTAGCCGTTCCAATGCAGAATGCCACAAGGCCAAGTCCGATAATAAGCAGAGCCTGAAGGCCGAATCCCGGCTGGCTGAGCTTATCCGCGCTTGCCGTAGAACCAACCGTCAGCCCGAGAAAGATTGTAACAATATTAATCAGCGCATTTTGGGCTGTATCATTAAGCCTTCCGACAACACCGCTTTCCCTGAACAGGTTTCCGAGCATAAACATTCCAATAAGGGGCGCGGATGAAGGGAGAATAAGTATTACAAGCACGCATACAACAACCGGGAACAGAATTTTTTCAAGCTGTGAAACAGGCCTAAGCTGCTTCATTACAACTTCGCGTTCCTTTTTTGTCGTAAGCGCCTTCATGATCGGAGGCTGGATAATTGGCACAAGCGCCATGTACGAATAAGCCGCAAGAGCGATAGGCCCGAGAAGCTCCGGAGCCAGCTTTGATGTAAGCCAAATGGCGGTAGGGCCGTCCGCACCGCCGATTATTGATATTGAAGCTGCCTGCTGCGGGGTAAAAATACCAAATGCCATAGCCGCTATATATGTTCCGAATATGCCGAATTGCGCCGCGGCGCCAAGTAAAAAGCTTTTTGGATTTGCGATTAGTGGTCCGAAGTCTGTCATCGCACCAATACCGAGAAAAATAATCGGGGGATAAATACCAAGCTTTACTCCGAGATATAATAAATCGAGCAGGCCCCCGTTATGCAGAATTGCACCGTAATCCAAAGGCTGTACATCCCATAGTTCAGGATGCATTAATTCGCCGAGTGGAAGATTTGCCAGCAGCATTCCGAATGAAATGGGAACCAACAGCAGTGGTTCATATTTTTTTGCAATCGCAAGATATAAAAAGAATAAAGCAAGTATAATCAAAACAAGATGCAATAAAGTAATGTTCGCGAAACCGGATTCAGCGGCGAGTGTTTTGATCGTGTTTATGAAATCGTCCCACATTGAGCATAACCTTCCTTAATATATATTTATAGTGAATTGTATAGTATGCCCTGCTGCTATAGGGGTAGGCACTTTCGCCAAAACAGGGCAGCGAGACAAATTCTTCCGTTATACCGTAAAAACTTACAGCCTGGAAAGGATATACTCATTCCTTCCGGCAACATTCCATACTGGTGTTGTATGACCAATTCTTTTTATCGATCTGACCGTATACCTGATGTTTGTACCCTGCAGACTTGCAGCTACCGCCGCGGTAATAACAGCTAACAGTTCTGGGTTAATGTTATCCGCAGGCGAAAAGGTATCGTTTTCAGATGCCGCATTTTCAGCATTATTGGATCCAGCGGAATTGTTTCCAACGCTACCGGGTTTTTGTGTCTTTCCCCGGACTAGCCGTGAATAAATAACAATACACAGAACAATAAGCAGCAATACGCAGAATACAACAAACATGCCAACCAAAGTAACAACCAGTGAATTCAAATTTTGCACCTCCAAAAGACGTCAAATTTATAAAAAACCGTTCCTGCTAAAAGTACCATAATACGGGCTTATAGTCAACTATAAAACAAAAGGAACCCTGCGGGTTTTTTCATTTGTCACCGTTTATCAGTTTTTGTATAGGTTTTATATAACTTTGTGAATAAATATTGTATAATATCATTAAAACGCCTTGTCGAAGAGCATAGCTGGGCTTTACCAACCTGTTTTTCCCGTTATTTAACGGGTATTATAGCGGGAATGAAAAGCAAATGAATAAAATGAGAAAGGAGCGGCTGCGTTAGCGAAAACGCAGGTGATTTACTATGAGTACCGTAAAACGCGATACAAACCTTTCATACAATTGCTGGCTGGGATACAGGAAAATTAAAAACAAAGATTTGTTAATTGAATACAAAAAAGCTTTTTCATGCATTTCTGTTTTTGGTGAAACAAAAACGATTGATGCCGCGCTGTATGAACTGAAGTACGGAATTAGCAAAATGCTTGGAAAAACTCCCCGTATTGCTGGATCTGAAAGCAGCGGCGGAATCAATATCGGATTGGTTGACCGTTTTGATATCCTTTCATCAAAAGAAATTAATGATATCGGTGATGAGGGTTTTATAATTAAAAACCATGATAAGCGCATTATTATTACAGGAAAGACCGGCAGAGGCATTTTGTACGGAGTGTTCACCTTTTTACGGCTCATGCAGCTTGAAAGGCCTGTTTCATCGATGAATGTCATTGACAATCCTGTAAATATGCTGCGTATGGTCAACCAATGGGACAATATGGACGGAACGATAGAAAGAGGATATGCCGGCAATTCCATTTTCTATAGAAACAACAATTTTGTCAGAAGTAAAAAAAGGATAAGGGATTATGCCAGATTGCTCGCTTCGGTGGGAATCAACGGTATTGTTTTGAACAATGTGAATGTTCACCATTATGAAACAAGAATGATTACAAAGACTTTCCTGCCGAAGGTGGCGGCCCTGGCCGATATCTTCAGGGAATACGGAATTACCGTCTTTTTGTCGGTGAACTATGCAAGCCCGGTTGAAATCGGCGGATTGCCCACTGCGGACCCGTTGGATACGGCGGTACGTGAATGGTGGTCCGGCACGGTTAAGGAAATATACAGCTATATACCTGATTTCGGAGGATTTCTTGTAAAGGCCGATTCGGAATACAGGCCGGGTCCCTTTACATACGGAAGAAATCATGCGGAAGGTGCCAATATGCTTGCATCAGTGTTAAAACCTTTCAACGGTATTGTTATTTGGAGGTGCTTTGTCTATAATTGCCTGCAGGATTGGCGCGACAGGGAAACCGACAGGGCAAAAGCGGCCTATGATAATTTTATGCCGCTTGACGGAGAGTTTTTGGACAATGTAATACTGCAGATAAAAAACGGGCCGATGGACTTCCAGGTAAGGGAACCGGTGTCGCCTTTATTCGGAGGTCTTAAGAAAACCAACCAGATGCTTGAACTGCAAATTACGCAGGAATATACCGGGCAGCAGAAACATGTCTGCTATCTTGTCCCGCAGTGGAAGGAAGTACTTGATTTTGACACTTATTCAAAGGGCGAAGGCTCAACCGTTAAAAGAATTATCAGCGGAAGGGTATATCCGCAGAAATATTGCG
The DNA here is from genome assembly GCA_001512485.1 of Clostridiales bacterium DTU069. Classification (GTDB taxonomy): domain Bacteria; phylum Bacillota; class Clostridia; order DSM-8532; family DSM-8532; genus DTU069. The sequence goes on from LFRV01000100.1 coordinate 9,784, forward strand.
GGATTGCGGCTGTTTCAAACATCGGAGACGATGAAACATGGACAGGCCATATACTTGCGCAGGCAAATCTGTACGGGTACGGCCGCCTTGCATGGAATCCGGACATGGACATGAATGGGATTACCGACGAGTGGATAATACTGACGTTCTCCGATCATCCAACCGTTGTGAAAAATATAAAGAGTATTCTTCTGAACTCGTGGAGAACATACGAAAATTATACATCGCCTCTTGGAATAGGATGGATGGTAAATCCCGGGCATCATTACGGGCCAAGTGTTGACGGTTATGAATACTCGAAATGGGGAACTTATCACAGGGCCGACTGTTTTGGCATTGGTGTGGACAGAACCGTGAAGGGAACGGGATATACAGCCCAGTACCATAAAAGAAATGCAGATATGTATGACAATATTGAATCGTGTCCGGAAGAACTACTGCTGTTCTTTCACCGTGTACCGTATAATTACCGGCTGAAGTCTGGCAAAACTTTAATACAGCATATTTATGACACGCATTTTGAAGGGGTTGAGCAGGTCAGGGAGTTTAAATCCAAATGGCTTTCGCTGAAGGACCTTATTGATCCCGAAAGATTTGAGCATGTGCTTGACAGATTGAACACTCAAATTGAGGATGCAATTGAATGGCGCGATGTAGTGAACACGTATTTCTATCGTAAAAGCGGTATTCCCGATGAAAAAGGCAGAAAAATTTATTAACCTTTTGTTTTTGGGTAAACCCTTAAATTGATAAACAGATATTATCAGGAACTACTTCTAACAACTCTGGACATTTTTGCTTTTTTTAATTAAAATTTAAGCGAAATTGTCGGCAGAAAATGTTTCAAGAGTTGATACATGGAGGGTGGGGTATGAAAAAGCTGAAAATTGCAAACGGAATCCATATGTTAACTATGAATGTTGAAGATATTTTGTTTGAGGGAATTTGGGATATCGCAAACGGAGTAACTCTTAACTCTTATATAGTCCAGGGAGATAAGACCGCAATAATAGACGGTGTAATCGGTTGGGACGGAATCCCTGAAACTCTCTATAAAAATTTGGAAGAAATGAGTATCGATCCCGAAAATATAGATTATTTGATTGTAAATCATATGGAACCGGACCATTCGGGCTGGATTTCAAACTTCCGGAAAATCAAGGATGGTTTTACGGTAATATGCACCGATAAAGCCGCAAGGCTGGTAACTTCATTTTATGGTGAAGACAAAATAAGGGTTGTGAAGGAAGGGGATACTTTAGACCTTGGAAAAGGCAAGGTTTTAAGTTTTCATCCGGTTCCGAACGTTCACTGGCCGGATACCATGTACACATATGAAAGAGACACGAAAACTCTCTTCTCATGCGATATGTTTGGGGCGTTCGGCAGGATGGGGGAAAATTGTTTTGACGATGAGCTTACGCCTGAAGAGACAGAATTCTTTGAATTTGAAGGAATAAGGTATTATTCCAATGTAATGGCAACTTTTACGCCAAGCTTGAGAAAAGCAATAGAGAAAGCCAAAACGCTCGAAATAAATATTATTGCGCCAGGTCACGGCCCGGTTTACAGGCAAAATCCCCAAAAAATCATAAATGATTATACGAGGTTTTCCCGATATGCCGAAGGGGCAGGCAAAAATGAAGTCGCGATATTGTGGGGTTCAATGTATGGAATGACCGCCAAAGCGGTAGATTACGCTGAAAGCATACTTAAAAGAGAGGGCGTCAAATACAGTAAGCTTCAAATGCCGCAGGAAAGTGAAAGTGAAATGGTTGCAGCCGTTTTTAAATCCGCAGGAATAATTATCGCAGCGCCTACTTATGAGTACAAGCTTTTTCCACCTGTTGCGGCGGCGCTGAATGAACTTGGCAGAAAAAAGGTTACAGGTAAGACTGCATTCAGGTTTGGATCATACGGATGGTCCGGCGGTGCGGAGAAGGAATTGAGTGAAATAATGGAAAGAAACAAAATGAACTGGGATTTTATCGAATCCGTGGAGTTTGAAGGAGCACCGGGAAAAGAAGACCTTGATAAGATAGAAGCCGGAATATTAAAGCTTATAGAAAAGATGAAAGAGAAGGTAATTGATTAGAGTGATAAGCCGTAATTTATGTTGCGGCTTTTTCATAATTTAGGTTATAATATTTATATTACCAGTTGCGGTTAGTTGGAAAAATCAGACTTTTAAATGGAAAGCCTTGTTATTGTCCAATACTGTGAGCGAACCGATCAAGTTTTATAACGAAATACCGCCTGCTGGAAATTATTAACGGGAGGTACGAACAATGGCCAGAGTAACTGAAGATATGATAATAAGGGATGTACTGTTATTGGATGAAGGTACAGCACCGATATTCATGAGGCACGGAATGCATTGCCTGTTTTGCCCGTCCGCTTCAGGGGAAAGCATTAAAGATGCGTGCGCCGTTCATGGTATAGAAGCGAAAATGCTCGTTGACGAACTGAACGAGTATCTTGAAGGAAAATAAAACATAACCCGACGTTTATGAAAGGCTGCCGCAATACCGGCGGTCTTTTGATTTATGTGCGTTATTGTAGACAAATAGCGCTTGAGCCGGATAAAAGTTCAATTATTTTTATAAAGCCGTAAAACTATTTTCAGCAAGGCAGTTTAAACCGGGAAAAAACACATCAGGCCGAATTGATATGGCAAAGGAAAAGTATGTATGTTATAATGCGTTAAGGTATGAGAGGAAACAAAGTGCGCTTGATGCTTGAAAACTTCTGGCGCATACAGGCGTACATTTATTAAGGCATTTTACGGGAGGGTTAAATGGATTTCCGTGAAAGGATAGTTAAAACCGAAACTCTGTCAAAAGATATTCACCTTATCCGGATACGCTCGGAACGTATAACGGACTCAGCTGTGCCCGGCCAGTTTGTAAATGTCCGCTGCAGCGGCGGTTTGGATGCGTATCTTAGGCGCCCCATAAGCATATGCAGGGTATGCCCTTCCGATAAAACTTTCGATATTGCATATATGAAGCGCGGCAAAGGCACGATCCTCTTATGCGATTTTCGCGAAGGGGATATGATAGATGTGACAGGCCCGCTTGGCAGCGGCTTCACAATGCCGCAGACACGTGAAAAGATAGCGGTTGTGGGCGGCGGTATAGGAATTTTTCCGCTTCTTTATCTTATTGATTCCTGTAATGACGTGGAAAAGACAGTTTTTCTCGGATTTCGTTCAAAAGACGCGGTTGTTTTAAAGGATGATTTTGAACATTCTTCAAATAGTCTTGTTATTGCAACAGACGATGGCACCTTTGGTATAAAAGGCTTTGTTACCGAACCTTTTTTTAACTGGCTTCAGTCTAACCGGCCGGACAGGGTTTACACATGCGGTCCCTTGCCGATGATAAAAAGAATTGCCGAATACTGCATTGAAAGGGATATATTCTGTGAAGTATCAATGGAGCAGCGTATGGGATGCGGTATAGGCGCCTGCCTCGTTTGCGCGTGCAAAGTTAAGGAAGGTTCGGATTTCAGCTATGCCCGTGTTTGCAGTGACGGGCCTGTTTTCCGCGCGGAAAAGCTGGTGCTTGAATAGAAACCATAGTATTAAGGATTAATAGTTATATTTTCGTAAATAAGAACCGGGAGGATAATAAATTTGGACCTGTCTGTTAATATAGCGGGGATGAAACTTAAAAATCCCGTAATAGCCGCATCGGGAACCTTCGGCTTCGGAAGGGAATATTCGAAGTTTTTTGATTTAAACATGCTTGGCGGGATATCCGTGAAAGGGCTCACCCTGGAACCGAGAAAAGGGAACGAGCCGCCCCGGATAGCCGAAACACCCGCGGGGATATTAAACAGTGTAGGGCTGCAGAACCCCGGCGTTCACGCGTTCATACGCGACGAAATTCCTTTTTTGAGAGGATTTGGTACCGCTGTTATTGTAAATGTCGCCGGAAATACGGTCGATGATTACCGCGCTATTGTTGAGATACTGTCCGGTGCGGATATAGACGCGATAGAGCTTAACGTGTCGTGCCCTAATGTGAAAGAGGGCTGCCTTTTATTCGGCAGTACCGCTAAGGGAGTTTTCGAGGTAACGGGCGTTGTCAGGAAAGTTTGTAAAAAGCCTCTGATTGTAAAACTGTCGCCGAACGTGACGGATATCACCGAAATAGCCAAAGCGGCCGAAGATGCGGGCGCCGACTGTGTCTCGCTGATCAATACGCTCCTTGGGATGTCGATAGATATTGAAACAAGGAAGCCTGTTCTGGCAAACGTGATGGGCGGGCTTTCAGGTCCTGCGGTAAAGCCTGTCGCCGTAAGGATGGTTTATGAGACGGCTAAAGCGGTTAGGATACCTGTAATTGGGATGGGCGGCATATCCAACGGGAATGACGCCGTAGAATTCATGCTTGCGGGAGCTTCTGCGGTAATGGTTGGCACTGCAGGTTTTGTGAATCCCAATGTCTGGGTCGAAACAATACAGGGGATTGAACAGTACATGAAAGAAAACGGATTTGAGAAGGCTGCCGATCTGACAGGCGCGCTGATCGTATAGCGTTAAGTAAACAATAAACATAAGAATCGTATGAAAGGAAGGTCTTATGAAAACAAAGTTTATTATTGTACGGCATGCCGAAGCGGTGGGCAACAAAATAAGGGAATTCCACGGGTGGACCGATGAAGGGATCACGGAAAAGGGAAAGCTGCAAGCATTAAGGGTGGCCGAAAGGCTCAAAAATGTTCCTGTTGATGTTATATATAGCAGTTCGATGAAAAGAACGATGGAAACAGCCAGATATATTTCCGAGGTTAAAAATCTACCCATAATACCGGTGGATGATCTAAAGGAAATCAACGGTGGTTTATGGGAAGGCATGACATGGAAGGATCTTGCCAAAAAATACCCGGATGAGTATGATATTTGGGAAAACGAGCCGCATCTTTGCCAAATGCCCGAAGGCGAATGTATGGAAGGTTTTCAGCAGCGGATTGTAACCGCTGTAATGCGGATTCTTGAAAAAGAAGCCGGTAAAAACATTCTTATAGTAACGCACGGAACAGCTATAAAAGTTTTATTATGTCATCTTAAAGAACTGCCGCTTGAAGACATGGTAAAAATCCCGTGGTTTGACAATACCGCGGTTACTGTCGGTTCATGGGAAAACGGCAAATTTGAAATTGAAGTGGAAGGCGACGCTTCGCATTTGGATGATGAAACGAGTACATTTAAAAACCAGGAATGGTATATTGAATATAAAAAGAAATTTTTAGAGAGTGAAAATGTATGACGAAACTAACTTTTTAGACTCAATAAAGGAAGTGCTGAATATGCCTGATATAAAAGAAAAACTGATTGAAGGGTTGTTTGAAACTGATGCGATAAAAGTGTGTCCCGCCGGTAAACCGTTCTGGTATACTTCGGGAAAAATCGGTCCTTATTATGTAAACACTCATTTTCTATACGGCGGCGAAGAAAAAGCAAATGAGTTGTTAAGCATAATTGACGAAGCAAAAAACAATAAGCGGGAATGCTCCGGTATTATTTTGGAATATGCGTTAAAAAACTACAATGAACAGGCAATTTATAGGACAGCTATAGACGCGCTTGTTGAAAGTATTAACGAACATGCCGGCATAAATGGACTTGATTATATTTCCGGCGGCGAAAGGCGCGACTGGTTTTTTTCGCTTGTAACTGCATATCTGCTGAAAAAGCCGCATATTACGATATTTAAGGATATGGAAGCATATATTTTCAGCGGCGGAACAGCGAAAAAGGTGGAATCAATTGAAGGCGCGCGTGTCATTCACATCGCCGATATAATTACGACGGCGTCAAGCTTTGAACGGGCCTGGGTGCCTGCGATCAGAAAGATATCGGGAAATCTTGAGCATTCGTTTGTTATAGTCGACAGGATGCAGGGAGGCGCCGAAACCCTTAAGAAGCTCGGTGTGGCGTCCCATTCGCTCGCAAATATAGACGCGGGTGTTTTCCGGAGCGCTTATGAAAAGAAATATATCAATAAAGATCAATATAACGTTGTATGCGATTATATAAAAGATCCGGATGCGTTTATGAGGAATTTCTTCAGCGAAAACCCGGATTTTATTAAAAAGGCTTTATCAGGTGACGAGAAGACCGCTCAAAGAGCACGATTGTGTATTGAAAAAGGTTATTGTGTCATTAAATAAGCATAGTCAATGAAATTACGGTTCCGGTCGGCTTGTTCGTTGTTATCCGGAATGAAGAAGATATTTTGTTCAGTATCAGAAGGCCCCATCCTCTTTCGGTCAGATCGTCATAACTTTCGGCCACCCTATCCAAATTGAGCAGTTCTTTCCGGACACCTTTGCCAAAATCCGATACCTCAAGGCATACGGAATTATTTTCGGTCCAAATGTGAACCGAAACCTTGCCGCTGTTTTTGTTGTATCCATGCTCAACCGCATTTACAACAAGCTCGTTAACGGCTACTTTCATAAAAAACCGTACACTTTTATCCTGGATTAATTGATCCAATTTCCTTTCGATCTTTTGAATGAAAGACTCCATGCTAGCGGTGCCATATTTAAGATTTGCTGTAAAAGAGAATCTATTTATCGACATAGCTTCCCCCTGCGGCAAATAATATAATATTAGGCTGTGCTGCGTATTTTACATTGCCCGAACCTGAGTCTTTTGATATATCAATAGTTTGTAATTTAAAATAACCTCACCCGTTAGCGAAATTAAAGATTTCGAACGGGTACCCGAGAACATTGCATCATGAATTTATACAACTGATACTCGGCTACCCTTGGTTTTACCAAGTGAAAATCTATGGTTTTCTTAAATTCATGATATAATAATTATCGGCAAATGGGGGTGCGGACATTTTTTTGGACTTTTTCATGCTATCAAACCCATACTACGTCGGTAAT
>LFRV01000128.1 GCA_001512485.1 Clostridiales bacterium DTU069
CTGATACCATTAGGGAACTTGGTTATCCAAATCGTAAAATGCTAGTTCGATGGTATAAAGAGTATAAAGAAACAGGTGATTTACACAAGCAATACATCAAGCGCCCGAAATATACACCCGAGCAGATAAAGGCTGCCGTTGATTATTATCTGGAGCATGGCCGCAACATTACCCGCACGGTGAGGGCATTAGGATATCCATCACGAGATGAACTTGCAGAATGGATTGACGAACTGGCACCTGAAAAACGAAAAGCTCGCATAAAAAGCGGTACAATGATACAATTTTCTCAAGAGCAGAAAAATAATGCGGTCATTGAACTATGCACCAGAGAAGAGTCTGTTGCTGCCGTTGCTGACAGGATAGGTACCAGCAGAGGTGTCCTGTACAAATGGAAAGAAAAACTGCTCGGTAAGGAGTACATAAAAGACATGGAAAAACCAAGGAAACCATCACTGCCTAATGACAGGGAAGCGCTTGTAGCTGAAGTTGAGTCTCTAAAAAAAGAGATATATCGAAAACAAATAGAACTTGATATTCTAAAAAAGGCGGCAGAAATCGTAAAAAAAGACCTGGGCATCGATCAGCAGGGCCTGACAAACAGAGAAAGAACCATAGTGATCGATGCCCTCAGGACAAAATATCCACTGAATGATTTACTTGAGATGACAGGTTTGTCAAAAAGCAGTTATTATTATCAGAAAGAGACTCTGAGACGGCCTGATAAATATGGCAGCATAAGAACGAGGGTAAAAGATATTTTTTGTGAAAACAAACGCCGCTATGGTTACAGGCGAGTGCATGCAATAATCAGGAATAATGGTACAACAGTATCAGAAAAAGTTATACGAAAAATAATGAAAGAGGAACGACTTGTTATATCATACAGAAAAAAACGAAAATACAGCTCATATAAGGGAGAGGTAAGCCCTGCACCGGAAAACGTAATCAACCGTAATTTCCATGCAGATACTCCTAACACCAAATGGCTAACGGATATTACTGAGTTCCGCATACCTGCCGGCAAAGTTTATCTTTCGCCGATAATTGACTGCTTTGATGGGATGGTAGTTAGTTGGGCGATAGGGACCAGCCCGGATGCAGAACTGGTTAATACGATGCTGGATAATGCCATAAGTCAACTCTCGGGAAATGGGCATCCAATCATACACTCAGATAGAGGCGGACATTATCGATGGCCTGGATGGCTTTCAAGAGTTGAAAATTTCGGATTGATCAGATCAATGTCAAAGAAAGGTTGTCCACCAGATAATTCTGCTTGTGAAGGATTCTTTGGAAGACTTAAGAATGAGATGTTTTATAACCATTCATGGAAAGGAGTTTCTATAGAGCAGTTCATCAAAGAACTTGATGATTATCTTATATGGTATAATAAAAAACGCATTAAAATATCACTTGGAGCGATGAGCCCTATTGATTACCGACGTAGTATGGGTTTGATAGCATGAAAAAGTCCAAAAAAATGTCCGCACCCCCA
>LFRV01000055.1 GCA_001512485.1 Clostridiales bacterium DTU069
ACGCAGATGTATGTCGATGATCCGCGTTTTGCCGCGTACTACGAAAAAATTGCTCCGGGCTGCGCCGAATTTCTCCGGGATGCGGTAGCGATATACTGCCGGTCGTGAAGTAAAGCATTTAATTAACAAGGAGGATATAATATCCTCCTTGTTTATATATAGATTCTGTTATTTAATCTGCTTAGAACTCGCCGATAACCAGAAATCCACAATATCAACTCTAACTGGTTTCCCATTTTATCATAAAGATCCAGCCATTACAAGTTTTTCACATTTTAGTTAAAACGTCCCCTTGACCTCTATACTTTCAGGAACAAACTGCCTGTTTTTACGTCTAACTAAACAAAGCGAGGCTAAAAGACAGGTGCGCGCCTCTTATACGCGGCGGCTGCATATTTACAACAAATGATGGTTATAGATTTTAATTATGGTTTTCAGGAGGTTGTCATGAAAAGGTTTTTTTCCGGCATTGTCACGGCGGGTATGATATTTTCTCTTGCATCATGTGTTCCGTTAATAAACAATACATTTAAAGATGATACAACCGGTCCAAAGGGAATTAATCAATTAATATATCCGAAAGGGTTCAGTTCAACGGATTATGAATCCATGCGCCAGCGTCGCGATGAGAACCCGGTGAACGATTCAACTTATGATGCGATTCGATGGTTTTCATACAATACCGCTGCACAGGTTTTTAAAAAGGTTGAAACAAATGGCTGCTATTCTCCGATAAGTTTGTATTATGCTCTTGCATTGGCGGCAACCGGCGCGGAAGGCGCAACCAGGGACGAACTGTTAAATGTGCTGAGCTTTGACAATACTTCAGATCTGTCCGCGGAATGCGGAAACCTTTACCGCCTTCTGTATACCCAAAATGAATATTCGAGGCTGAAAATAGCAAACTCCCTCTGGCTCGACGACGAACTGGACGGCGTTAAATATACATATAAGGAACCCTTTATTAAAAATGCGACCGATAATTTCTATGCTTCGCTGTTTTCTGTCGATTTTTCCGATAAATCCACCGGCAGAATGATGGGGCAGTGGATTTCCGGCAATACAAACGGCAGGATTGTCCCAAAAATAAGCATAGGCAGCAAACAAATAATGAGTATTTTAAATACGGTATACTTCTATGATCAATGGATTAACCGCTTCAAAAAGGAGAACACTAAAGAGGATCTGTTTTATTTGGAGAATGGTGAAAGCGTGCTTTGCGACTTCATGAATATGACGAATGCATCTCAAAGTTTCAGCAGGGGCGAAGGATACACGCGTTCTTCCCTTGGGCTGAAGAATAACTGCAGCATGGTATTTATCCTGCCGGATGAGGGTGTTGGCGTAAATGAACTGCTCTCCTCTCCGGAAAGAATAGCGGATATTTTTACCGGCGGGGAAAGCAAAACAGGCAAAGTTGTCTGGAGTATTCCGAAATTCGGATACTCTTCAAGCTTTGATTTGGTTGATGCTTTGAAAGCTTTGAATATCCATTCGGCTTTCAGTAAAGATGCGGATTTTTCGGGGATGACCGACGGAATTGCTTTCATATCTCAAATAAAGCAGGAAACCTGTATCTCAATCGATGAAAACGGAGTGGAAGCATCCGCCTTTACGCATATCGCTCATGCAGGGTCGGCGATGCCTGAGGATAATGCTGAAATGATACTGAACTGCCCGTTTGTTTACGGAATTACGACCCAAAAAGGGATTCTGCTGTTTGCAGGCGTATGCGGAAACCCTGCGTCAAGGTGATTGTCAAGGAGACGGTACTTTTGACACATATTTAAATCCGGGAATAAGATAAGCAAATGAACCATGCGGGTAAAAAGAATAAAATTTTCCGGGAACATATCTTTGCGTTAACGCGTCAAAATGTGTAGTATACATAAGATGGAGGCATGAATAATGAAAAAACGTATTCTTACAACCACACTTGTCTGCTTTATGCTGATCCTGGCAATATCCGCATTTGCCGATTCAAAAGATCGTTCAGTTACCGCCGATTCAATGGATGGTTCTATCATCTCTGATTCAATGGATGATTCAATCAGCGCTGGCTCAAAAAAAGATACAGACAGCACTGAAACGAGTGAAACTGAAAGTGAAAAAACCCTTCCGGAACGCGATTTAGGGCTGGAAGAACCTTATGCTGCCGTGAAAACCTGGGCCGAAGGAGTAAAGACAAGGGATGGCAAGCTTCAATATTCGATTATGTCTCAAAATCTTAAGGATGAGTATTATCCCATTTTTGACGCTCTAGGCTGGGTTACAGGAGTATCAAGCCCATGGGTGGAAAGTTATGAAATAGCTGAAACGCATATGCCTGGTGATGATTCATACAGGTATAAAGTGGTGTTTACATATACGGACTCGACAAAGTCATGTTTTTCCGAGATAAAATATGTTACGGTAAGAAACCACAACAATATCTGGCTTGTATCCTCTATTGAGGAAGCAGGCATGAATCCGAGCCTTGGAGGAATATCACTTGGGGATTCATCGCAGAGCGTTATAAGTATATTAGGCAGCAATTGCACAAAAACCGATGAGCCTGATAGCGCGGGATACATAGGCGAAGATATGACTGTTTGGAGATATGAAAGCGGCATTAGCGTAACCATAGGAAAGACGTCGGGTAAAGTGCTGAAAATTTCGTCCGTAAGCCCGGATTTTCAAACGGAATTGGGAGTAAAAGCCGGTGATGACTTGAATACCGTGTATGAATCATATGGGCCATTATATAAAGAGGCTGTAAGCCGGCACGGTGACGAGGTTCTCAGGGGTTGGTTCCATACAGGGGAAGAAGCTGTGATTATTTTCGATTTCGACAAATCGGACAATACTTTGATAAACAGCAGCATTACACCGGAATCAGAAGTTGAGGAAATAATAATTGCTTATTGGAAACACTTTGACTAATGCAAAGGGGACGATTCTTTTGATAAACTTTATCAAAGTAAGGAGAATAACCGTGTCAAAAGATTTGTCAAACTGACAACCCTTGACAGGCGATTTATTTAAGTAATATAATGAGCAAAACAATATATTTCAAAAGCATTGACGAGAAGAAGTAAGAATGGTTCGATTTCTACAGAGAGTTCCCGGATGCGCGGGCAAACAGCCCGGCGGGTGAGAGGGGCAGAAAACGCCATTCCGAATACATCTCTGAGCTTCGCACCGAAAGGGTAAACCCGAGTAGGCTGTCGACGGAAACCTGCACCCGTTACAGTGCTAGAGGATAGCGTGCATTGTCTGCATTAGTCCTCGATAAGGTAAACACTGCAAGGTGTTTATAAATTGAGGTGGTACCACGGGAAATAATACTCTCGTCCTCTGAAGTTATTCAGACGGCGGGAGTTTTTTATTTATATAATCGAAAGGAGAAATTAACATGATTTCGGTTGACGAACAAATCAAAATTATTGCCAAGGGAGCGGATGAGATTATAAACCTTGACGAACTGAAGGAAAAACTCGAGAGATCGCAAAATAGCGATGTTCCCCTTACGGTAAAGCTTGGGCTTGATCCGACAGCCCCCGACATTCATCTCGGCCATACGGTTGTACTGAGGAAAATAAGGCAGTTCCAGGATTTAGGGCACAAGGCCGTAATAATCATCGGTGATTTTACGGGAATGATAGGGGATCCGACGGGAAGATCAAAAACAAGGACACAATTAACGCGTGAAGAAATTATCGAAAACGCGGCGACATACAAGGAGCAAATTTTTAAAATCCTTCACGAGGAAAAAACCGAGGTTCGGTTTAACAGCGAATGGCTCTCAAAGCTTACCTTTGAAGAGGTTATGAAATTGGCGTCAAATTGTACCGTTGCAAAAATGCTTGAAAGGGAAGATTTCAAAAACCGGTTTCAGGAAAATGAAAGCATAGGGCTTCATGAGTTTTTCTATCCGTTGATGCAGGGATATGATTCAGTGGTTGTAAAGGCAGATGTGGAACTGGGAGGTACTGAACAGAGGTTCAATATCCTTATGGGCAGAAGCCTTCAGAAAAATTACGGGCAGGATAGTCAGGTCGCGATATTTATGCCTATACTTGAAGGAATCGACGGAATTGAAAAAATGAGCAAGAGCCTTGGAAATTATATCGGGATTAATGAAGAACCGAACGATATATATGGGAAGGTCATGTCAATTCCCGACAGCTTAATTATAAGATATTTTGAGCTTGCAACCGACGTGCCGCCCGATGACCTGGCACAGATGAAGGAATTGTTGGAATCGGGCAGCGTCAATCCGCGTGATATAAAGATGAAACTTGCAAAAGAATTAACCGCTTTATATCATGGAAGCAAATCGGCGGATTCGGCGGAAGAACACTTCAGGATGGTGTTTCAGAGACGCGAAATTCCGCAGGACATACCGGAATTTGAGCTCCCGGCAGATATGCTCGGCGGTAAAGATGTTGATGCGGCAGACCTTTTGGTGAATTTCGGTTTTTCAAAAAGCAACAGTGAGGCGAGAAGGCTGATTTTACAAGGCGGGCTGAAAGTAAACGGCGATAAAATCAATACTTTCAAAATTCCTCATTTACACGACGGCGATGTTATCCGGGCAGGCAAGCTCAATTTTGCAAGGATCAGAATAAAGGGCTGAAAGGAGGAAAATTTTTGGCTGGAACCTTTGATTTTTTCAGCCGGTAGTTTATAATAAATTTATATGGAAGCAAATACCTGTTTATTAAGTAATACCTTAGGGGTGGTTTAAATGAAGAAGACATCATGTATGCTTATGATTTTAGCTGCATTGTTTCTTGTTTCAGGCTGCATTAAAGTGGAAAAAACAGACGCTAAAAGCAAACATGATCCGGAAAAGCTTATCGGCACCTGGCAAGTAGATGAAGATATGGGTGTAGGAGATGATTATTATATTTTCAGAGAAGACGCAACAGGTTATTGGGGATCTTCTCTCAATCTCGATGAAATGGCTCCATTTCACTATTATGCTGAACCTATGTATCTTGAGATATATTGGCACGGTGATGATGAAAATCCCGACACGTTTAGTTTCAGGTTTGAAGGTGACGACGATACCCTTATCATAACAGAGCATGAAATTGAATGGATATACCATAGAATAAAGTAGGGGACATTTATTCCCATATTATATCGCCGTTCTTGTTTATATATACGAATTTAGGGCTGTTATCAACCATCATTACGACCCTGGCAAGCTCGCCAACAAAACCCGTGCTCCACTCCAAAATAAAGGTATAACCCCCACCTTGCTCATAAAACAGGTTCTCGCCGGTTATAAAATCTCCGGCTTTATTTATCAGTGCATAACCGCCTGTCTCAATGTAATCAGTGTTCCCAGGCATCCTGGCAAATGCAAAGTCATTTTGAAAGGATGAAGCATGCGCAAATTTAGGCTCTATCACATAGTTTCCACTCCGGTCGATATAACCGTAAAGCCCGTCAGCTATAACCAAAGCCAGTCCATCACTGAATCGTTCTGCATAATCATACCTGGGTTCAATGACAAAATCCCCTTTTGTGTTAATATACCCGAATTTGCCGTCCATACAGACTGCGGCCAGCCCGTCGCTGAATCCCTGGTAAAGATAGGTACCTTCGAGGTTATGTTCAAATTTAAAGGGGATAACAAGGTTCCCGTTTTTATCGATAAATCCGTGTTTGTCATCCTCATTTGCGACAGCGGCAAGACCTTCGGAGAAATCATAAGCCATAAAGTATTCCGGTTGTATAACGATATTGCCGTTTTTATCAACATATCCAAAATTAAGATCCTTTTCAAAAACGGCAAGGCCGTCGTGAAAGTCACCGGTATTGTTATTAAAATAATCCTTATAAAAAACGTTGCCGTCTTTATCAATGAAACCATGCCTTGCGGTATCCGCGTCATATTGAACAATGCGAGCCAGGCCTTCACTGAAGTATCCGATGTAATCATACTGCGGTTTTATAACTGTATTGCCCTCCAAATCAATCACACCGTACCGGCCGTTTAAGCTGATAACTGCCGTTCCATCAGCAAAGAATCCGGCATAATCATAGATAAAATCGATGACAACCTCACCTTCTGAATTTATATATCCCCATTTATCCTCATTATTCCTGACAGGGTAAAGATAAGGCTTTTCCTGTGTGTTGCCGTGTACGGCTTCCGGTGTTGTTTGAGCAACGGGAGTACTGTTTTCAATAGTTGTTTCCGGAGAATCTTTGATTTCCGTCCGGGAACCTGTCACATGATTATCTTTTCCAGCAGTATTACCCTGTATATCTGTGGTGTCCGCCCTGGAACCTGTTGTGTCCGTTCCGGATTCGTGCCCGGTTTTCCCGCATCCTGCCTGGACCAATAACAAAAACAGCATTATTATTACAAATATTTTTGTTTTCATACTTAAAATCCTCACAGAAAAAATTCCATATCTTCTCATTATTATATCATAAATTTAAGAAAATCGTATGATTTTCACCCGGTGAAACCGATAATTTTTCTTCTTTTCCAGATTGTGTGGACCAGGTTGAATGCTGGTATATGACTAAATTTTGGCGATAGTAAGATAATTATTTCATTGAAATAATGATAGTGTCATGATAATATATACTTAAAAAAGGGAGTGTATTGATGTCGGCAGTTCTGTAAGGACTTAGTTTAATAGCATGAAATGAGCAGTTGTTCTGCTCTTGTTTGTGTTGTAAAAAACTGCCTTACAGATTGAACGCGAATCCGTTATAAAGGTGTGATTTGTAGCGCAGTTCCGAACTGTGCTTTTTTATTTCTTTCTGTGAGGCAACAATTGGAAAGGAAGGAATACCATGTATACATTTACAAATCGGTTTATTTCAAATGATAAAAATGCTGAGTTCCTAAAATCCGCTATGATGGGGCCAAACGCCATGCGCGTAGCGGAGGAATTAGCGTCACACCTGGATATCAATAAAAATATGCGAATACTTGACCTGGGCTGCGGGTGCGGTCTTTCCACGCTTCTGCTGGTAAAAAAATACGGTGCGTTCGTTTTTGCCGCTGATCTTTGGATTTCACCGACCGAAAACTATGAACGCTTTAAATCTGTCGGAATTGATGATAAAGCCATTCCAATTTCCGTAGATGCGACCAAAGGGCTGCCCTTCGCAAACGGATATTTTGACTTGTTGTTCACTGTGGATGCTTATCATTATTTTGGCGATACGGCGGAAATGCTCCCTTCACTCATTCCTTTTGTGAAGAAGGGCGGCTGTATCGCCGTGGCTATTCCCGGCTTAAAATATGAATTCGGGAAAAATGTTCCCGATGAAATGAAACCGTTCTGGGATGATGAAGTGGCAAGGACTATACACTCCATTGCCTGGTGGAAAGATTTGTGGAGCAAAGCAGAAGGTATTGATATCGTAGATATCAGCGAAATGAACTGCTGCAAGCAGGCATGGGATGAATGGCTTACCTGCCCTAATCCCTATGCCGTAAGCGATATAAAAATGATGGAGGCTGAGGGCGGAAAGTATTTTAATCTCATCCGGTTGATTGCTAAAGTCATTTGAATATGGATGTGGAAGTCAGGGGGAAAAACATGAATCCCCTTGACTTCCTGTTGACCTTCTATAAATCGGTATGAATATACTCCGCTTTCCCGATGCTTTGTTCCTGCTCCAGCATGCGGAAGAGAGCATCTAATGTTAAAAACTGCTGCTTCTTATCCTGCCGGGTTCTTACCGTTACGGATGATGCTTGCTGTTCTTTTGTCCCTATAATTATCGTCACCGGTATTTTTGATATTTCGGCATTTCGTATTTTAGCTCCCAAAGGTTCATCGGAGGTATCGAATTCAATGCGGTAACCTTCTTTTTTCAGCCGGTTGTAAACTGATTCGGCAAATTTCTTCTGTTCGTTTGAAACAGTAAGAATCCTTGCCTGAACCGGGGAAAGCCAGAAGGGAAATTCCCCGTTGAAATGCTCAAGAAGCATTGCTGTAAAACGCTCAATGCTGCCAAATAAAGCTCTGTGCACCATCATCGGTGTATGCTTTTGACCATCCTGGCCTATATAAAACATCTGAAATCGTTCCGGCAGGTTAAAGTCGAACTGTATTGTGCTGCACTGCCATTCACGGCCGGAATTGTCCGTGAGCTTCAAATCGATTTTCGGACCATAAAAAGCTCCTCCGCCTTCATCGATTTCATATTCAAGTCCGGCTTTGATAACGGCCTGCTTTAACTGGGATTCCGCTTTTTCCCAGTCCGCGGGACTGCCAATTGATTTAGCGCTGTTTCTAGTTGCTATATAAGCTTTGTATTTTGTAAAGTTGAACTTTTTCAGGATATACAAAGAAAAAATCAGCGCCCTGAATATTTCCTCTTCTATTTGCTCAGGTGCGGCGATAATATGCGCATCATCCTGTGTAAAACCCCTTACCCTCGTTAAGCCGTGCAGGACGCCGGACAGTTCGTAACGGTAAACCGAGGCATACTCGGCATAACGGATGGGCAGATCCCTGTAGGATTTTATCCCGTCCTTATAAATCAACACATGGAAAGGACAACTCATCGGTTTCAGATAATACTCCTCGCCGTCAATTTCAATCGGATTGTACATGGAATCCTTATAGTAATCCAGATGCCCCGATGTCTCCCACAGGTTCGATTTTCCGATATGCGGTGTGTAGACCCATTGATAACCGTTTAATATATGAGCTTCCTGACTGAATTTTTCCAGTAAATAACGAAGCATTGCGCCGTGAGGTTTCCATAGTACCAACCCTTGCCCGACTTCGGGGAGCTTTGTAAAGATGTCCATATGCTTGCCAAGCTCTATATGAGATATATTATTTTTTTCCATATTTCATTCTCCTCTTTCAATTATTAAATATTAGATAACAGAAAAAATGGCATGTCGAAACAAACCGTGACGAAATCAGGGACGGGTTATCGTTCCCGCACAGTCCGAGAAGCATATCAGATTATCATCATATGTGATGCAGGCTGTAACAAATAACAATCTTCTCATATATCCTCCTATTGCACCTGTCACCGGTGTTATACCATTGCCTTAAGGTGTGGCGGTACGTATCTTTATTGCGCATTATATAACAAAAAACCTCGTCCCAATAAAGGGACGAGGTTAATATCACTTGTCCTTTTCATCGCATTTTCTTATTAAGCTTTTTTGTACAGTATATGATTTATTGCCTAATATTATATGCTAAATAAAAATGTGTTGTCAATTTTTGATGTTTTATTTGCTTAAGAAAGAATAAACATT
Source organism: Clostridiales bacterium DTU069 (assembly GCA_001512485.1). Lineage (GTDB taxonomy): Bacteria > Bacillota > Clostridia > DSM-8532 > DSM-8532 > DTU069. The sequence continues at coordinate 9,248 of LFRV01000055.1, forward strand.
GAACCGGACATATCCTGGCATTGAAGCAACACGCTGCACTGATTACCCTGCAGTATACCTGTTAAAACATTGAATTCTCATGTAAAATAGTGTATGATTGCATAAAAATGGATTATTTTTGTGAGGTTTGCTGTGTTGTCTGAAGAGAATCCGGTTCAGGGAGTCAGGCAGGTGCATAATCTATATGGTAAAAATGTATCCTGCAAAATAACATTAACATTTTGTTTGCTGGCCTTTTTATTATCTTTGTATATCGCACTCTCAACTCTTGCACCCACTCGTGCAAAACCGGAAGATGCAGATGTTACAGAATTCTCAGCCTACAGAGCATATCAGCATCTTCAGGTTGTTGCTGAAAAAGCACATCATACAGGGTCAGCATATAATGAAACCGTCAGAAAATATATATTGGAGACATTGCAGGATATTAACCTGGATCCCTATATTCAGGGCAAACAGTTTCGCGGTGTTGAACATTGGGGGAACCTTTATGTACAGAATATCATCTGCCGAATAGAAGGAACAGACAGTCCGAACAGTACGATCATGCTCGTCGCGCATTATGACACAATGCCCACCGGACCGGGTGCGATGGATGACGGATCCGGCGTGGTTACATTGCTTGAAACAGCCAGAGCGCTGCAGGCAGGTGAACCGCTTAAAAATGATGTGATACTGCTGTTTACAGATGGAGAAGAACCAGGTATTTTGGGCGCTCAGGCCTTTATCGAAGATAATCAGGATCTGGCTGACGAGGTAGACCTGATCGTGAATTTTGACGCAGGCGGAACCGATGGCCCTGCTGTATTGACAGAAACGAGCACCGGTAATGCAAAAATGGTTCAGCGCCTCTTGGACAGCGCTCCCGAAAAAACCGCTTTTTCCTCTTTAGTGGATTTATCCAGGTTTTTTCCTTCCGATACCGATATAAGAGTTCTTGAAAAGACAGGCAAAAAATACATGAACATCATTGTAAGCATGCATAAAGAGAGGATTCATACGCCGAAGGATAACGTTGAAAGCTTCAGCATTAATACTTTACAGCAGCAGGGTAATTATGCCCTGGGAATATGCAGGGAATTCGGCAATATCAGTGATTTGTCTTCTGAAATCAAGAGCGAAGGAGACAGCATTTTCTTCCCCGTTTCAAACTGGTTTATGGTTGTCTATGATCAGAATTGGGGCGTATTCTTTTCGCTGTTGGCTGCACTTATCTATATTGTCATTACTTTTGCTGGTTTACGATCTAAAAAGCTTTCATTGAAAAATATGCTTGCGGGACTAACAGTTTTTCTTATGGGCATCATAAGCGCAGGAGCCATATCATTTACTGTCATCGGTATAGCCAGGCTGGCCTTCAGATCACGCATTGATCGATTTTTTAGATACGAACTGTTCCCGATAGGTTCTGAGTATGCAAATATTTTGATTATCGGGCTTGTATTTATCTCGTTTGCCATAATGTCTTATGCTTCTTACCGGTTCATGAAGAAAAAAATCTTTATTGATTTGTTATCCGGAACAATGTTCGTATGGCTCATTTGTGTCGTGGTTACCGGCCTGTTTTTTCCGGGACTTAGCTATATGTTTGTCTGGCCGTTTGTTTTCACTTTGATTATTCAGGCCTTTTACATTCTTTTCCCTGAAATAGAACATGTAAGAATTTTTCAAATCATTTCCTTATTTTTATTGATTGTTCCGGCTTTTACTCTTTTCTTCCCTGTAGCATATATTTCATCTTCAGTAGGATTGGATAAAGTACCGTTAATTATTATGTTGACAGCACTGCCATTTGGGATTATTACGCCTTATCTTCAGGATAAGCTGGTAAAATACAGCAAGCTGATCCACGTATGCACCGGCATCCCAGGTATTGCTTTATCGCTATCGGGGATCATAGGTTTTGCCATTTGGTACAAAGGATGATATGGACGAGATAGATGTTTTTATAGTCTTTATATGATATTATTTAAGGGGATAATCAAAGGAGGTAACTTTCATGGCAAAACTAGCAAAATACTTGCTAATTACCTTCATTGTATCTTGGGTAATGTGGGGAACACTTGCTTTAATAACAATAATAACACATATTAGGTACGGGCATCCAATATTTATGGCCCTTTTTATTATTGGCGGATTGGGTCCAACAATCGGTGCTTTGCTCAGTATGCATCCTGGAAAAGATAAACTCGAGTATAAGTCATTTATAAAACAGATCTTTAAGGCTAATGTCAATGTACTATGGTATTTGTTTGTTATCATTGTGCCTTTTGCTCTTTTTTCAATATCTTTCATCATCAATATTAATACTGTTAGAACCGGGACTCAGCTTTTTAATAAACCTTTATATTATTTAATACCAGCAATAGTCTCTAATATTCTTTTCGGAGGACTTGAGGAAATCGGATGGAGAGGGGTTCTTTTACCACAATTAATGAAAAAGTTTCCTATGATTATTTCTACTCTTTTTACGAGTCTCATCTGGTCTTTATGGCATCTACCCCTTTGGTTTATTAACAGTTTGCCTCAGCAAAATATGAATCCATTTATTTTCATTATTCTTGGGTTATGTTTTTCATTAATATTAACAGTGATATATTCAAAAACAAAAAGTATCTTTTTATGTGTCTTAACCCACAGTCTCTTTAACTCATATTGGGGAATGATTACAATGCCTTTTATAAATGTTTTTTTAGAACTTATCTTAATGCTTGTTTTCAGTTTCGTTATATATTTAATATTTGAACGCTTAAAGCAGTACACAATAAAAGAAGAATCGCCATAGATTTACTGTGTCATCTATATATTTAAAAATTGAACAAGTAGCATTTGTCAGGAAGGTTTTTTTGTGAAAAGTAAAAAGCAAAAGATGATCGATTTTCTTCTTAAAAATGCAAACCCCTCCATCAAGCGCCGTATAAAAAGTGAGATTTTACATAACCTTACAGCCGATGAAGCTGCACTATATCAGGAACAGATTATGCAAGAAGAAATGATACAGCGCATTATTGCGTGCCAACAGGAGAATGGATGGATAGGAAAAAAACTTCACGGAGGCCTTGATACACAGGAAGGTGCTACAAAATACCTTGCAGAAAAAGCTATAGATAAGGAAACGCCCGTACTAAAACAGGCTATGGGTGCTTTTGCCTCAATTCCTCTTGATGATTGGTGCTATGATACAAGGGGTAAAATAATTGATGAATTCAAGGTAACCGGACATGGGCATAACCTGATTCGTTGTGCTTGCATCGCTCGTGCAGGGTACGACGATGTTATCGACATATCACCGCAGATTCAACTGTCATTAGACAGCTTTCATCGTGTTCTTGAGGTTGATTCGGTATTGGATATTACCCACCTGATCCGCGGTGGAAAGCAGCTTGTTTTTAACGATTATGAAAAATGGCCATGCCGTTATCATTTGGATATTTTAGCACATACAAGTTCATGGAAAAACGAACGGAATATAAAGATGGTTGCAGATGCTGTTACTAAGCTGATGAAAACCGATCGCCCGGAACTTGTAAATTTAATTCCTTCATCATGGGTTGGATATGCTTTAGGCCCGCTCGGAGCATTCCCGGCGCAAGGTTTGGCTGTTAAAGTAACCGGTCTGCAGCCAAGTCCTGTGTCAATCCCTTATCGCAACAGACCGGAAGTATACCAAATGGAGTATATTGAATGGTTTGCTCGCTGCGGTATTGTAAAGCATATTCCCGCATTGCGCGAAGTCGTTGATGATATTATGAGAGCTGTTGATGATGAAGGTATCTGTCATGCTCCGACACTGGAGTTAAAGGAGTGGGGGCCATACTGCGGTTTTCGGCTGGAAACGGATTGGAAATCAAGAACCCGCAAGGCTTGCGATATTACCTTCAGGGCATTGCTGATACTGCATTATGCTAATGAAGGGATGTAGCAATATTAAAGGAGCAATATCATGCAAATCAAAATATTGGATACGGTTTTTGCAATATGTAAAGTACATGATTTATCAAAGGTGAATTTCAAAGACGAGTTTTATTTTCTTGGAAAAACTGATGAAGAGCTGTCTCTGGTTTGCGGTATTGACTCAATCCCTGAAAATGTTACTGCGTGTGATAAAGGATGGAGAGCATTCAGGATTCAGGGCGAACTCGATTTTTCACTTGTGGGGATCCTATCCCGAATAGCATCTTTACTTGCAGAGAATAAAGTAAGCATATTTGCGGTATCTACTTATAATACGGATTATGTTTTAATAAAAACGGCTCATTTTGAAGACGCTGTCAACATTCTGAAACGTAATGGATATATTATTGTTTAGCAGAGATGGAAGAGCGGAACAAGCTTGCAAATAATATTTCAAATGTTCAATTCTATCAAGGGTATGCCGGGAATATAACGGCCGAATTGTATCGTCCGTAATACTCATCTACTCATCTCCGAATGGATACGGATATTATATCATGGTATTGCGTACCTCATATCGGATCATTTTGTAGTACTGGAATTATCTTTCTTGCAAATTTGTCGAATTATGTCGTATAATACGAAATGTTGTCATAATAACGGGGAGAATAAAAAGCACTTCTCCTGCAGTTATATCCTGACTTGGGACAAACCAATACAACGATGCGAACAAAAGGGAAAAGCGAAAGGATGGAAAGAAAAATGTCTCTTACTTGGATCATCACTGTACTGTGTATTATTGTGGTAACCCTTGCATATGTGCTATGGAATTATATCCGGATCCGCAAAATGCCGGAAGGAACGGCTGATATGATCGACATGGCCGCAATAATTCGTTCCGGCGCGAATGCGTTCATGAAAACCGAATATAAAACCATTGCTATTGTTGTCGTTTTGATTTCATTGGTTTTATCACTTTTTGTAGAAAAAACCAGCGGTATTACTTTCATTGTGGGTGCTGCCATGAGCAGTTGTGCGTGCGTACTCGGGATGAAAAGCGCTACATACGCTAACGTAAGAACAGCAAATAAGGCACGTGAAAGCATGTCTATAGGTGATACTGTTAAGGTGGCGTTGTGTGGGGGCAGCATCTCCGGTTTAAGCGTACAGGCTTTTGGAATGCTCGGTCTGGCTGCGGTTCTGCTGATTTGGGGTGGAGTCAATCATCAAACGGAAGGCAGTGGTCTGCTGACTCACCTCCAGGGAGTCGACGCTTCTGTGATGCGCGTATCGACATACTCACTTGGATGTTCTTTGGTAGCCATGTTCAACCGTGTCGCAGGTGGCAATTATACAAAAGCTGCTGATATTTCCGCTGATATTCTGGGAAAAATCCGGAATAATCTTCCTGAGGATGACAGCAGGATTCCGAATGTGATTGCCGACTTCATCGGTGACAATGTCAATGATATTGCCGGTAATTGCTCGGATCTTCTTGAGAGTTTTGTCGCGACGATGTCTGCTACCATTATGATTGCCGTAATCATGTTCCAGAAATTCAGCATCGACCAAATGTTCAATCCGACTGTGATCTTCCCGATCGTACTTGCGGGAGCAGGTTTGTTGAGCTGCCTGATCGGTATGCTGTATGCGAATGTGAAAAAGATGGGAAGCGATCCTTCTCACGAATTGAATCTTGCCACCTGGATCTCTGCGGGATTGACGATTATTCTTGGCCTGGGAGCATCCTGGCTTATCTTCGGAAAGATCGATGCCACTACTTTCGAAACATACGGATGGAAAGCAAGTTGGTTGAGCCCGTGGATCTGCGCGGTGCTCGGACTCGCCAGCGGTGTGGCAATCGGATCCATTACCGAATATTATACATCTTCTGACTTTAGACCTACCCGGAAACTTGCTGAAATGGCACCCGAGGGCGATGCCTTTGTTATTACCAAAGGTGACGCGATTGGAAGCCGAAGTTGTCTGCTGCCCATTCTGCTGATCGGCCTCGCGCTTTTCATCAGTGGAAAAATAAGTGGTACCTATGGCATTGCCGTCGCGTCTCTCGGCATGCTCGCTTTCGTTGGCACGACAGTTTCCATTGACGCGTTCGGACCGATTGCCGATAATGCAGGTGGTCTGGCGGAAAGCTGCCACCTTTCCGATAAGGTTCGCGTGATTACGGACAAACTGGATGCCGTCGGTAATACGACCGCGGCCATCGGCAAGGGTTTCGCCATTGGCAGTGCCGCGTTTGCAACGGTAAGCTTAATTGTTTCATATGTTGGAAATTACACTCCAGCAAACTCGGAAATGATTCTGAATATTGCCAATTTCACTGTGGTTGCCGGTGCGGTGATCGGCGGTGCCCTGGTGGAATACTTCAGCGCGATTCTGACGGACAATACGATTGAATCCGCACGTGCAATGGCTGATGAAGGTGACAAACTTCTGTCTGTCCCCGGTGTCATGGAAGGTACGGTTCGGCCGGACTATAACCGTATGATTCAGATGGCAACGCAGGGAGCCCTTCGCAAAATGCTGTTCCCTTCCGTATTGGCAATGTTTATTCCTGTGCTCGGTGGATTTATTTTTGGTGTTGATTTTGTTGGTGGCTTGTTGATTGGAGCTACGATCGTCGCCATCCCACGCGCCATCTTCATGGGGAATTCCGGTGGAACGTTTGATAATGCGAAAAAGTACATCGAATCCGGAGCTCTGAAGGGGCACGGCAAAGGAACAGCAGCGCATAAATCCGCGGTTACCGGCGATACTGTCGGCGACACACGCAAGGATGTCGTCGGTGTTGCACTTGATATCTTTATCAAGACAATGTCAACAGTCGCTAATACACTGGTCAACATTTTCCGAAACTTCACACTCATCCGATAACATTAAGGTGAACTGAATGATTTCCGCCGTTCTGTTTTCAAAATACAACTGATTCTCGTCAAATTCGCCGTCGCATTCTGTCTGATACTGGAAGATTGCGGCGGCTGTTTTCTTTACATTAATAATAGCCATAGTTTGTCGATAATAATATAAATACTATTTTGGCAGGGGGTAAGGAGACATGATAAATTCAGTCAATTTTTCGGGTGCCCTTCACAACCTGGATTACTTTCTTTTTATTTTCTCATAATCGGTGTACACTGCATTACAGAAAAAAGCGCATTACCCTGCAGGTATCGGCAACGTGGCAGAGAAAGTTTGATGCACGTGTATCATTTGTTAATTGGTGGTTGAAAATGCTTGATAAAATTGGAACACAAGAGATAGAAAAAAAAACAACAAATAAACATCGGGCAGGAATAATTCTTGCCCGATGTTTGCATGCATCACCTTTTTTGATAAAATGATTCTATATCCGATTGCTAAAACAATTCGGTTCGGCTTTAATATCGGATTCAAGAGGCTGGAAAGATGAAAAAGAACGATATTATAGAGCTTGATATAACGGGAATGACTCATGAGGGGCTCGGTGTCGGAAGAAAAAACGGCATGGCCGTCTTTGTAGAGGGCGCTGTTTCGGGTGAGAAGGTATACGCAAGAATAATAAAAGTACAAAAAAATTACGCTGTCGCAGAAGTACACGAGTGGCTTGATAAGAGCCAACACAGGCAGGAGCCTTTTTGCCTTGTATACGAATCATGCGGGGGATGCAGCCTGCAGCATATGTCTTACCAGATGCAGCTTGAATTCAAATATGGAGTTGTTAAGGACGCCCTGGAACATATAGGCGGTTTCAAGGATATAACCGTAAATCCCGCAATAGGAATGGATAACCCGATGCATTACAGGAATAAAGCGCAGTACCCTGTTGGTATCGGAAACGACAGTAAACCGGTGTCAGGTTTCTATGCAAAGCAGAGCCATCAAATTATTGATTTTGAAAGCTGCGCAATACAGGATGAGATTAGCGTTAAAATACGAAATCATATTATTGAATCAGTTCGTGAAGCCGGAATACCCGCATACGACGAAACCACCGGAAAAGGCATACTTCGCCAGATAATAACGAGGACGGCAAGCACCGGCATTATGGTGGTTTTGGTTGTTACAACCGAAAAAGTACCGGGACTGAAAGCCTTAATACAGAATATCTCAGCAAGATTTCCCGAAGTCAAAAGCATTGTTCTTAATATAAACAACAGAAAAGGCAGTGTTATTACTGGAGAGAAAAATTTAACCGTTTACGGGCAGGACACAATAACCGACAGACTCGGCAAATATGTCTTTCATATCTCACCGCTCTCCTTTTACCAGGTAAATCCCGTACAGACAGAAATCTTGTATGGTAAGGTCATGGAATATGCCGCCCTTAAGGGGAATGAAACCGTCTTTGATTTATACTGCGGAATTGGGACGATATCTGTTTTTCTTGCCGGAAAAGCCAAAAGAGTAATTGGCGTTGAATCGGTAAAAGAAGCGGTTGAGATGGCAGAGCGAAACAAGTTAGTAAACAATATTTCAAACGTTGAATTTTATCACGGGAAAGCTGAGAATATAGCGGCCGAATTGTATAAAAAGGGTATTAAGGCCGATGTCGTGGTTGTGGATCCTCCCAGGAAAGGCTGCGACGGAAAGCTTCTTGAAACAATAGCAGGCATGCGGCCAACCCGCATAGTTTATGTTTCATGCAACCCGTCAACTCTTGCACGGGATTTGAAGTATCTCGGCGAAAACGGTTATCGCATTGAACAGGTGCAGCCCGTTGATATGTTCCCGTGGACTAGCCATGTGGAGTG
>LFRV01000079.1:0-58422 GCA_001512485.1 Clostridiales bacterium DTU069
TATTGTACAATGAATCTTTATAATTTATGCAGTGTCTGAACGGTTAAAGGACGGAATGTTTTGCAAATCTTTGTTGACGCGCCGCCGGCATAGATTATATAATAACATGAGCGGCACGGCAAAAGATAGGAGGAGAACTTAATGATGAAAAACAGTATTTTGAAGCTGTTTGTGGTCATAGCCATTATTCTCGCGTGTGCGTTTTTTGCTTTCAATGAAGTTAAAAATGACAAAATCCGTACCGGAATCGATATCCGCGGCGGTGTAAGCGCCATATTTGAACCGGATATTGAAAAAGGTTCTCTTGCGGGCGATGAATTAGGAAAAGGATTGGCTTCTGCAAAAACCATTCTTGAAAAAAGGCTTGACAGCAAGGGGATTTTTGACAGGAGCATAAATATAGACTCGATAAACGGACGTATTACGGTTGAAATACCATGGGCTGCCGGAGAAACCGATTTTAACCCGCAAAAAACGATTAACGAGCTTGGAAGGACCGCACTGCTTACATTCCAGGAAGTAGATAATGACAAGGTGGATGAAGACGGGAATTTCCTTCCGACTGGAAGAATAGTGCTTCAGGGCACGCAGGTCAAGGACGCAAACCCGGCGCGTCATCCCGAAACCGGCGAATGGATTGTAGTTTTGGATCTCGATCCTTCGGGAACCGAGTCTTTTGCCGAAGCTACGGGACGTTTGAAAGGGGAAAGGATAGCGATATTTATGGACGACCAGTTCATCTCCGCTCCGCTTGTAAAAGACCGGATTGATGGCGGTTCGGCGATTATTACGGGTCAGGCCGATGCGGTGGAAGCGGGAAATCTGGCCGCGACAATCCGTTCAGGCTCGCTTCCTTTCAGGCTTATTGCCTCGAAGGTGGATTCAATAAGCCCGCAGCTCGGAACGGGCGCGATGGATGTGGCTGTTACGGCGGGAATAACGGGTTTTATTCTTGTTTGTTTGTTCATGCTTGTATATTACAGGCTTCCCGGGCTTATAGCGAATATTGTACTGTTTGAGCTCGTTGTGCTCACGCTTTTGGTTATAGCATGGACGGGCATATCAATAACCCTTCCCGGTATAGGCGGCATAATACTTGCTATCGGTATGGGCGTTGACGCGAATGTTATTATATTCGAGAGAATTAAGGAAGAACTGAAAGACGGCAAGACATTGAGAGCCTCCGTCGACCAGGGCTTTGATAGGGCGTTTGCCGCAGTCCTCGATTCCAACGTTACAACGCTGATAACTGCGGCGGTGCTTTATATCATGGGTTCCGGACCTATCAAAGGTTTTGCGCTTACATTGGGGCTAGGCGTAATCATAAGCTTTTTAACGGCCGTAACGGCTACGAAGATAATGCTCAAGGCTGTAACCGGAGTTGAATTCGCAAAGAACAAATGGCTTTATGGAGTGAAATAGCGGGAGGTAAACGGAATGCGCAAATTTGAAATAGTGAAGAATAAAAATAAATTTTTCTTGCTGTCGGCGGTTATTATCGCTTTGGGAATTGTTTTTTATTTTATAAACGGTCTTGAGCTTGATGTGGAATACAGGGGAGGAACAAGAATTCTTATTGAAACAAACAGCGAAATCGATGCGAACGAAGCGGATACCGTTGTTGAGAAAGCACTCGGCAAATCGGTTACGACACAGAGCCTGAAAACCTATAATCCCGAAGCTGAAGACGATACAATATACATGTTAAGGTTTGATATTGCAAGCGATGAGACTCTGACCGACGAAGAGCGTAGCTTGGTTTATGATATCGTCGCGCAGAATTTTGATGTTAAAGAGAACGGGAATCATGACATGCTGAGCGTAAGCCCGACTATAGGGCGCGAAACCCTCATGAACGGGTTGAAAGCCTGTTTTATAGCTTCCATTCTTATAATTATATACGTAACATGGAGATTCAGCGCGCTTTCAGGATTCTCTGCGGCTATAACCGCACTTGTTGCGCTTCTTCACGACGTAGCGGTTACGTTTTCAATGTATACCATTTTCAGGCTGCCTGTCAGCGAAGTGTTCATAACCGCTGTTCTGACAATCCTCGGATATTCGCTGAACAACACGATCGTTGTTTACGACAGGGTACGCGAAAACAGCAAGGTTATGAGAAAGCAGGCGCTTGACGAAATTGTCGATGCAAGCATCAACCAGTCCTTCGCCCGCACGATAAACACTACGATAACAACGCTTATTACCATAGTCTGTCTGTATATATTCGCCGCTGTTAATAATATATCGTCGCTGATGGATTTCAGTCTTCCTTTGATAGTCGGGTTCGTAGCCGGCACATATTCGTCGCTTTTCATATCAAGCCCGTTATGGCTGATGTGGAGGAAATCGGCGATGAGGAAGTCATTAAAAAGCGCGTGACTAAATCTTGCGCATTATTGAAACAGACCTGCCGTGTATAAAAAAGAAAAAACAGCCCGGCTGCGATTGCCGGGCTAAAAACTAAAAGACAGGTTTGTTATCTTGTATATAACAAAACAGTCATTATGGAGAATAGAACAGTTTTGAGGCGGCTGTAAAACCGGCTCATTATTCCGGACGAACGAAAAATCCGCTGTATGGAATTGAACGAAAAAACGAGCTTTTCTATTGGAATAAAAAATCCAATATCAATGCGCCTACGGTAAGCAGCGCCCATAAATAAAATCCATATGTGAAAAGCGATTGTATAATAATCGGAATTTGACTGTTAAGGCCGGGATGCAGCATATCAATAACAGCCAGTACGGCGGATGCCGACGTTAATGCAAACAGGCACCATATACCATATTTAAGCATGGTCTTAGGTGTTTTATTCAATTGGCTGAACTTTTTACAAATGGTTTGAAAATGCTGCACCATATTTCTCCTTTCGTCAAAATAAATCGCTTCATATGAATTTATGTATAGGTTAACATAATTCACAAGGCAATTCAACATATAATTGTTTCCAAACCTTTCGGCGGCTCTTGCTACTATAACAATAACACCGGCAATTCAACATATAATTGTTTCCAAACCCGGTAAATCAGCAGGGATAGGCCTTGTAGTCCATTTGTGCTTTGTCGCCAAAGAAACGAAACACCCGAAGCAGGACCCGAGGGAATAATAAAATTAACTTTTGAATTTATGAACAATAGTACTTTAAAATATTGTGCAATCTGAACAGTAATACACGAATTCAAAGAATAAAAAAAATGAAAAAAAGCATATAGACAATAAAACTCTTTTATGTTACTATATCAAAGATATATGGAAATGGGGGAATAAAATTGCACGGTTTCGGTGGAATTGCCGTACTGAAATTAAAAAAAGGAAGAACCGGGATATCCGGTCCTCGTATTTCCATTTTTCCCAATCAGAAATATAACAGGATATTTGTTTTTAAGGATAGTAAGACTTTCGGTCTTACTATTTTTATTATGCGTTGAATTAATAAGGCCGGTACCGACCTTACATGGTATAATGACGCTCCGGTGTCTTAACCCGGACGGGATTAAATGCAAGGCTTTATCGGATGTTATAAAAGGGCGGGATTTAATATGAAACTTAAAGACAAGGACGTGTTGGGCATAAAGGAGTTAACGGCGGCGGAAATTGAATTGATTCTGGACATCGCCGCCGACATGAAGAAAATAGTGCTAAGCCCGAGTAAAAAGGCGCATTACCTTCGCGGGAAATCCGTTATAATGCTTTTTTATGAAAACAGCACGCGTACAAGGGTATCGTTCGAACTTGCGGGCAAGTATATGGGCGCCGATACGGTTAACGTAACGGCGGCAGGAAGCAGCGTCCAAAAAGGGGAATCGCTTTTGGATACGGGCAGGACACTGGACGCGATGGGAACCGATATAATCGTTATCCGCCACTCCATGTCGGGTGCTCCGCACTTTTTGGCAAAGCACGTCAGGGCCTCGGTAATAAATGCCGGTGACGGAATGAATGAGCATCCTACGCAGGCCCTTCTCGACATGTTTACAATACGTGAACGGTTTGGAGGGTTTAAAGGCCTTAAAGTCGCGATAATCGGTGATATATACCACAGCAGGGTCGCACGGAGCAATATAATCGGCCTGCGCAAAATGGGAGCCGAACCGGTTGTCTACGGACCGGCGACATTGATGCCCGTCGATATTGAAAAAATGGGCGCTTCGGTTGCTCCCACGCTGAAAGATGCGCTTACCGGCGCGGATGTTGTTATGGGATTGAGGGTACAGCTTGAGCGGCAGAAAAAGGCACTGTTTCCGTCACAAGCGGAATACGCGAAATACTTCGGAATTAATTCCGAAAACATCGCGTTTGCCGGCAAAAACGCTTTAGTGATGCATCCGGGACCTGTCAACAGGGGTGTTGAATTGACGTCCGAAGTTACAGACTGTGAAAATTCAGCAATTAACGAACAGGTAACAAACGGGGTTGCCGTACGGATGGCTCTTCTTTATATGCTTGTCGGGAGGGAATAGAATGAGAATTCTTATAAAAAACGGTATTGTTGTAAATAAAATTGAATGCGGAACAATGAATATTCTTGTTGAAGACGGAGTAATAACCCGTATCGAACAGGATTTGTCAGCGCATGCCGATGAAGTGATTGACGCGGCCGGATGCTATGTGCTGCCGGGTCTCGTTGATGCCCACTGTCATTTGCGCGATCCGGGCTTTGAATATAAGGAGGACATTGTATCCGGAACAAGAAGCGCGGCTATCGGCGGATTTACGTCAGTCGCGTGCATGGCGAACACAAACCCCGTTGCCGACAACAAGGCGGTTATCGGATATATAACGGATAAGGCGCGCAGGGAAGGGGCAGTGCGCGTTTTTCCCATTGGTGCGATGACAAAAGGGCTTAAGGGTGAAGAACTGGCTGAAATAGGGGAAATGAAGCAGGCAGGCATCGTCGGCGTGTCGGATGACGGCCGCTCGGTGGAAAACTCAGCGGTAATGAAAAAAGTCATGCAGTACGCAAACATGTTCGGTGTATCAGTCATCTGCCATTCGGAAGATTCAAGGCTCGCGGAAGACGGCTCGATGAATGAAGGAGCACTTTCCACAATAATGGGTCTGAGAGGAATACCGGAAGCATGTGAAGAGATTATGATAGCAAGGGATCTTATTCTTTCCGAATATCTTAATATCCCCGTTCACATCTGCCACGTATCAACGGCTCTCGGCGTAGAACTGATAAGAAACGCTAAACAAAGAGGCGTGAAAGTAACGGCTGAAACATGTCCCCACTATTTCACGCTCACCGAAAAAGCCTGTGAAGGATTTAACACCCTCGCTAAGGTAAACCCGCCGCTTAGGACCGAAAAAGATGTCGAAGCGATAATAAACGGCCTTTGCGACGGCACCATTGATATAATTGCGACCGATCACGCCCCTCATCATGAAGATGAAAAGAACGTAGAATTCGATAAAGCGGCTTTCGGAATTGTCGGGTTTGAGACCGCGTTGCCGCTGGCATATACGGCGCTTGTAAAAACAGGGCGTCTCGATATTCGGCAATTGGCTGAAAAGATGTCGATAAACCCTTCGGCAATGCTGAAAATTGACAAAGGGGAACTGAAAGAAGGAAAAACGGCCGATATCACTGTTTTTAACCCTGAAGAAAAATATACGATCGACACAACAAAGTTCGTTTCAAAAAGCAAAAATTCGCCTTTCCACGGTTATCCCGCATACGGAAGGGTAACGGCGACAATTGTCGAAGGCAGGATAGTCGTTAAGGACGGGAAACTTAATATATGACTTGTCATAGATTAAATCATTGAAGGAAGGAAATAAATCATGTTTATTGACAGGATGCTGGAGAAAATAATAGAAAAGCGCAACCCTTCGGTTATGGGTCTTGACCCGTTGATTGAATATGTGCCGCCGTCGATAAGAGAAAAATATTCGCTTATTTTCGGCAATACTTTGAAGGCCTGCTCGGAGGCCATCCTCGAATTCAACAAACGCCTTCTCGACGCGGTTTGCGATATTATTCCGGCTGTAAAACCGCAGTCGGCGTATTATGAGATGTACGGTTCCGAGGGAATCCGGGCGCTCATTGAGACGATACGATATGCGAGGGAAAAGGGTTTTATAGTGATTGTCGACGCGAAAAGAAACGATATAGGCTCAACATCAGCGGCGTACGCGTCGGCGTATCTGGGGCAAACCGATATTGGCAGCGATGTGCCTCAGCGTGTTTTTGATGCAGATGCGCTTACTGTAAACGGCTATCTTGGAATAGACGGAATAAAGCCGATGCTTGAATGCTGCGCTAAATACGGGAAAGGTATTTTTGTACTCGTAAAAACATCAAACCCTTCATCGGTTCAATTACAGGACATCGTAACGGACGACGGAAGAAAGGTGTACGAGGTAATGGCCGATCTTGTCAGTGATTGGGGAGCGAATATAGTGGGAAAATACGGGTATTCTTCGGTAGGTGCGGTTGTAGGGGCTACATGGCCTGACCAGCTTAAAGATTTGCGCAGAAGGATGCCGCATACTTTTTTCCTTGTTCCGGGGTACGGCGCGCAGGGAGGAAGCGCCGCCGACGTCGCGGCCGCATTTGACCCGAACGGGCTCGGCACTGTGATAAACGCTTCAAGAAGCCTGATGTGCGCGTATAAGCTAGACAGGTGGAGCAAATTGTTTACGCATGAAGAATTCGCGGACGCGTGCCGTGAAGAGGCGCTGAGGATGAAAAAAGAACTTGAAAGCATTATATAACGCGAAATACAGCATTGGAGGATAAATATGCCGTTAAGAAACGATGTAAAAAAGGCTATGGTTATCGGTTCCGGACCGATTGTAATCGGCCAGGCGGCAGAGTTCGACTATGCCGGTACCCAGGCCTGCAGAGCGCTTAAGGAAGAGGGCATTGAAGTTGTTCTTGTCAACAGCAACCCCGCAACGATAATGACCGATTCAAACATCGCCGACAGGGTGTATATCGAGGCGCTCAACAGTGATATTATAAAAAAAATAATAATTAAAGAGAAGCCTGACAGTATTCTGCCCACGCTTGGCGGGCAAACCGGACTGAATATTGCGATGGAACTGGCCGAAGAGAGATTCCTCGATACAATGGGAGTAAAACTTCTGGGAACGGGAACCGAAGCTATTAAGATGG
Source organism: Clostridiales bacterium DTU069 (assembly GCA_001512485.1). Classification (GTDB taxonomy): domain Bacteria; phylum Bacillota; class Clostridia; order DSM-8532; family DSM-8532; genus DTU069. Next base: position 7,124 of record LFRV01000079.1, read on the forward strand.
CTGAAGATCGCCAGTCATTCAAGGATACAATGCAGGAAATAGGAGAACCGTGCATTCCCAGTAAGGTTGTAGGTTCGGTGCAGGAAGCGCTTGAATTCGCGGACGAAATACAATACCCCGTCGTTGTGCGTCCCGCATATACGCTCGGAGGAACCGGGGGCGGCATCGCTGACAATGAAGAACAACTCCGTGAAATATCCGTAATCGGTTTGAGGCTCAGCAGGATACATCGGATACTTGTCGAAAAATGCATTTCAGGCTGGAAAGAGATAGAGCTTGAAATGATTAGGGATTCAAAGGGGAATGTAATAACAGTCTGCAGTATGGAAAATGTCGATCCTGTCGGCATTCATACCGGGGACAGCATTGTTGTCGCTCCTGCCCAGACGCTGACCGATGAAGAATACCGTATGCTGCGCAATGCGGCGATAAAAATAATTAAGGTATTGAAAATAGAAGGAGGCTGTAACATCCAGTTCGCCCTGCACCCGGAAAGCCTTGAATATGCGATAATTGAAGTAAATCCGAGGGTAAGCCGTTCTTCTGCGCTGGCTTCAAAAGCAACCGGTTATCCGATTGCAAGGGTTGCAACGAAAATAGCAATCGGATACAGCCTTGATGAAATAACAAAAAATACAGCCGGAACCGGTGGGTGCTTTGAACCGATCATTGACTACATTGTCGTCAAGATCCCGAAGTGGCCTTTCGATAAATTCGTAAACGCAGAACGCAAACTGGGCACTCAAATGAAGGCGACCGGAGAAGTAATGGCTATAAGCGATTCCTTTGAGGCCGCTTTTATGAAAGCGCTTCGTTCTTTGGAACTGAATACTTACACACTGAAGCAGAACCGGTATCTGGAATGGAGCACTGACGATATTCGCAGAAAGCTTAACGATATCGACGATGAGAGGGTGCTCGTTATTGCGGAAGCCCTTCGCAGGAATATTGATATAAACGATATTCATGAAATAACTAAAATTGATTTGTTCTTCCTGCAGAAATTTAAAAACATAGTTGATATGGAAGAGACTCTTTCAAAGCGCAGCATTGATATGTTGGACAGGGAACTGCTGTTGAAAGCGAAAAAAATGGGATTTACCGACAATGTTATAGCGATGTTTACGGGCAGCAGCAAAAAGGACATAGAAAAAAAGCGCGGAGAGTGGGGCATAAAAGCCGCATATAAGACGGTTGACAAATGTACCGCGGCATTTAAAGCCGCCGCGCCGTATTATTATTCAACTTACGATACAGAAACCGGAGTTTTTCCCGACGATGCAAAAAAGGTGCTTGTGCTTGGATCGGGCCCTATCCGTATCGGGCAGGGGATTGAATTTGACTACTGTTCTGTTCATTCGGTATGGGGTCTTAAGGAAGAGGGATATAAAACAATTATCGTAAACAATAATCCTGAAACGGTAAGTACGGATTTTGACACTGCCGACCGGTTGTACTTTGAACCGCTGACTCCCGAGGACGTTGCGAACATAATCGAAATCGAAAAACCCGACGGGGTTATTGCGCAGTTCGGCGGGCAGACCGCGATAAAGCTGACGAAGTCGCTGCATGAGCTCGGCGTAACAATACACGGAACAGAAGCGAAATACGTCGACGCTGCGGAAGACAGGGAAAAATTCGATTCGATACTTGAAGAGCTTAAAATACCGCGCCCGAAAGGCAAGACCGTTTTTACAGCCGAGCAGGCGCTTGAGGCCGCGAATTCCCTCGGCTACCCCGTGCTTGTGCGCCCTTCGTACGTCCTTGGCGGCAAAGGCATGGAAATTGCATTCAGCGACAATGACATAATAGAATTCATCGAAATAATTAACCGCGAGGAACAGGAACACCCTATTCTTGTTGACAAGTACCTCGCCGGAATAGAGCTTGAAGTAGACGCGATCTGCGACGGAAAAAACATCCTTATCCCGGGCATAATGGAACATCTTGAACGTGCCGGCGTTCACTCGGGGGACAGCATATCGATTTACCCGCCACAGGACATCAGCAAAAAGGTAAAGGACAGGATTGTCGAATACACCGAAAAGCTTGCGCATGCACTTCATGTTGTCGGGATGGTTAATATCCAGTTTGTCCTGCATAATGACGAATTGTATGTAATTGAAGTGAACCCGCGCTCGAGCCGCACAGTTCCGTATATCAGCAAAGTTACCGGGATACCGATGGTAAGCATCGCAACGCGGATTATGATGGGCAGAAGCTTAAAAGATTTTCCATACGGTACCGGGCTTTACAGGGAATCCGGGTATGTCGCCGTAAAAGTCCCCGTTTTTTCGTTTGAAAAACTGCATGATGTAGATATAAGCCTCGGCCCGGAGATGAAATCGACAGGAGAAGTGCTCGGAATAGCCAAAACCTTCCATGAAGCACTGTATAAGGGCATTATTGCAGCCGGCATAGAAATCCCGAAACCGGGAGCGGGGATACTGTTTACGGTAAGAGATACCGACAAGCCTGAACTTATACCGCTCGCAGAGAAGTTTGAGAAGCTTGGTTATGTTCTCTACGGAACCGGAAATACTGCGAACTATTTGAATAAGCACGGCATAGCCACTAATGCGGTGAAAAAAATAAGCGAAGGCTCTCCGAATCTTTTAGATATGATTGATGAGGGAAAAATAAAGCTGATAATAAATACCCCGACGCGCGGAAGGGAGCCGCGGCGCGACGGTTTCAGAATTCGCAGGAAAGCGGTTGAAAGCTCGATACCGTGCCTTACATCTATGGATACCGCATACGGCATAATGAAGTGCATGCTGCTTAACAAACAGCCGAAGGATATGGATATTGTCTGTCTTGATGAGATTACCTGACGGCGGGAATATCGAGATAGACAACTGTTCCGAAACCGGATTTGCTTCTGAGTTTAATGCCGTATTCTTCACCGTACATCAGTTTAAGTCTTTTGTTTGTATTAAATAAACCTATATGTTCGGTATAATCTCCTTTTTCCTTCAGCTTTTCCCGGATATCTTTCAACCTTGCGGGTTCTATTCCTATTCCGTTGTCTATAATTGCAATTTTTATTATTCCGTTGTTTATTTTTATTTTTATTTTAATATAACTGGGGCTTACTTTTTCCTTTATTCCGTGATAAATGCTGTTTTCGATAAAAGGCTGGAAAAGGAGTTTAATAACCTTATAATCGGTTATGTTTTCGTCATACTGCCAGATTACGCCGAACTTGTCCCTGTACCTGATTTTTTGTATTTCTATATAGCATTGCGTATTTTTTATTTCATCGGACAGCGTAACCAATTCATCCGAACTGCTGAGTGAATAATTGAGAATCTCGGACAAATACTCAATCATTTTGCTGACCTCATTCTGACCGCCGGTTAACGCAATGGATTTCCAAAAAATTGTTTTTAATGTATTGAACAGAAAGTGTGGATTTATCTGAGCCTGCAATGCCATCATTTCCGCTGCCTTTAACTGGTATTTTTTTTCGGACAGCTGTACTTTTAGATAACTTTGCTCAATAAATGTTTTGACTACATTCTGCAATATGTACCCGTACTCGTCTTTTATTTGGGATGGCAGTTCGGGGAGCGGTTCTCCCTTTTCAGCCGATTCAAAGGCTGATATTATATTGTTAAGCCTCGCATAATTTTTCCTTGTATTATAGTATGTTATGCCAAGACCAAGCAGAAAGGAAATTAACACAAGGAAACCGGTTAGTATTAACAGTTGTGTAGGTACTTTATACAAAAACATTTTTGGAATTACCGACACATATTTGATGGAATACCTTTCTGATTCTACTGTTGATACTATATATTTCTTGCTTCCCAGTTTATATTCAAAATAATTATAAGGATTTGCGTTTATTTCCTTTATATCCATCTGTTCTATTGCCGATTTATTCCCCGTACTGGCAATTATATTGTTATTGGCGTCAATAATCAGAAAAATGTGATCAGAATAGGAAATGGATTCGTTCAGTATATTTTCAATATAATCCTTTTTAATATTCATTACTATGACTCCATCAGCTTTCTGTGAGCCGGGGGAATATAACCTGTCGTAGAGAGTTATAAAACTTACGGTGTCTTTTTCAAATGAAAAAAGCCTGGTTTCCCTTGCTTCAATCCATGTGTCAGTTTCACTGGCAGCAAAGCTTTTGTACCATGATTTATCGATAAAACTGTGCAAATTTTCGATTCCCAGATTAGAAACAAAGAAACTCCCGTTTTTGTTATTGTAATAAATATAAAGAGACTGTATATAGGGTTTGGAATTAACAGGAGGATTTATAATATTCATAATATCGTCCAGGGTCTTGATTATTTCCTGGTTTTTAAGGCGTCCTTCCAGTAAATTCTTAACTTTAATTATAACAGACGGATTCAGATCAAAATTTATACTCAGCAAATCCAGTTCATTAAAAATAAGTTCAAGCGTTTCTTTTGTTTTGCTTAGTATCTTAATATTATTGGCATCAATATCCTCACGAATCATCGTTTGTGTCAGTGTTATGGAAAAAGTTCCCAGAATAATAAGAGGAATGAGAAGCGGAATCATAAAAACGGTAAGATTTTTAAAAAAAGATTTTCTCCTCATATTTCCACACCCTAATCTTTGTTCTATGTCGACTGTTTATTCTTTCTGTATTCACTGGGGGTCATGCCAAAATAGTTTTTGAATGTCCGCGTGAAATTAAATGAATTGCTGTATCCGACCATGTCGCTTATCTCATAAATCCTGTACCTGACATCGTTAAGAAGCCGGGCTGCGTTCTTCATTCTGACTTCCATGACATAATCGGAAAAATTCTGATTTGTTTTTTGCTTGAAAAATTTGCTTATGTAATCAGGGTTCATATGGACCACCTTGGTAAGATCCTCGAGGGTTACATCCCTGTAATGTTCATTTACATATTTTTTTATCGTATAAATAATCTTTTCATCGAAATTAAGGTTTTTTTCCTGATATGCGGACACTGACCTGTTTTCTTCGTCAAGATCCCTTTTGACATTTGAAAATACTCTGATCAGTTCATTATAATTGGTAGATTTCAGAATATAACTGTTTACACCGTATTCAATGGCTTGCTGGGCATATTTGAAATCCTGGTACCCGCTGAAAAAAACAATCTTAACTTTGGATTTGGATTCATGAAGAATACGAGCCAATTCCAGGCCAGTCATCACAGGCATCATAATATCGCACAAAATTGCATCCACGTTTTCACGTTTTATAAATTCCAGCGCCTCTTTGCCGTTTTCAGCTTCTCCGACAACCCTGAAACCTATGGCATCCCAGGGGAAAAATTTACATAAACCATAGCGTATCTCGTATTCATCATCCGCTATAAGAAGTTTATACATATTTCCCTCACTTATCACAGTGAAGATTTATTGGTTAATGATTCCATATATTATAATAACATTTTGTTTTCATAAATCAATCATGTAACCGCCGAACGCGGAGCTATGTCAATCAATGATTGGTTTTATCAATAAATGATATTTTTCCATATTAAAATATCCATTATTGATATAATATATCAACTTTAGGGTCTGTTAAAAATTTATCAGCCTGATTATAATTAATGACAGAAATAATAAACAGTCAGGGAGGTAGAAGCAAATGAAGAAATTAACAAGAATAATATGTTTTATTTGTATTGTTGCCGTACTGGCGGTTTTTGCAGCAGGATGCGGCCAGGTAACATCAAAGGGCAGTGATTCCGCTTCAGGTACTTCTTCGCAGGATAACAGTACTGCTGCTAAGCCGACTGACAAACCTAAACAGGTAACAATGAGATTTAGCTGGTGGGGTGCCGATAACAGGCATGAAGCAACGTTAGAGGCTATTGAAGCGTACAGGAAACTTAATCCCCATGTAACAATCGAAGGCGAATACGGCGGATACGATGGGTACCAGCAGAAATTGATGACACAGCTTGCAGGCGGTTCCGCACCGGATTTGATTCAGACCGACCCGATATGGAATCAGCAATTGGGAGTCCAGAAGGAAAACTTTGTTGATTTATCCAGGGAGAGCGCTATTGATATAAGCCAGTTTGATGAAGGAGTTATTAACGGTTTCTGTCTTGTAAATGGCATTGTACTTGGCCTTCCGATGGGAATTAACGGTTTCGGTGTTCAAATTAATAAATCTTTCATGGAAAGATTTAACATACCTTTGGATACAAGATGGACCTATGAGAAAATAATTGAAGTCGGAAGAAAAGTTCATGAAGAGGACAGCGAATGCTATCTGTACATAGAAGATCTTACCGGACTCCAGGTTAAATTCATGTGTGATTACACCCGCGCAAAGTATGGTAAATACTGGATTGATGATGATTATGAAATTCATATAACAAAAGAAGAACTGACTGAACAGTTTTCAAAAATGAAGGAGCTCTTTGACAGCGGGGCTGCGGTGCCATTGGGAGAGACCGCGCTGTATAACAACAAACTTGAACAATATCCGAAGTTCATTAACGGGCAAGTCGGTATGGTGCAGGACTGGTCTGGTCTTATGGCAAAATATAAAGAAGTTATCGGTGCCGACAATTTTGCGGTCGGAGACTCGATAATCGTTGAAAATGCCGTGGACACTTCAACTACTTACAAGCCGTCAATGCTGCTTTCGGTATACAGCAAGTCAAAGTATGTTGATGAAGCTGTTAAATTTACCAACTGGTTCCTAAATGACAGGGAAGCTGCTCTTATCCTGAAAGACTGCAGATCAATACCAGGGTCAAAAGCTGCAAGACAGGCCCTGATAGAAAACAATGTTCTTGACAAAGACGTTATGCAAATGGTGGAAAACACGCTTAAAAATCCCGCTCCTCCTGTTCCGCTGATTATGAATAACAGCGAAATTGCAGAAATTACGAAGGATGTTATACAGAAAGTTGTGTTCGGCGATATAACACCCGAAGACGGAGCAGAGGAATTAATAACAAGCGTAAGCGAAAAGCTTGAAGCTATCAAAGCTGAAAGCAATTAGGCTGAAATGTGTTTCGGGAAGAAAGATTAAAGGGTGTTACAAATTTGTATCACCCTTACGTTTTAACAGCGGTTTATATAGCCCCTGCAGCTTGAACTTAACATTTTTATTTCAGGGAAAGTAGGGTTGAAAATGAAAGGTCATCGTATGGGTGAAAGGAAAAGAAGACAGTATATAGGTCTTTTATATATATCACCATGGCTTTTGGGATTTCTGATATTTCAGCTTTACCCGTTTGTTTCCTCATTCGTTTACTCATTTACAAACTATAATATGACATCAAACATTAAATTTGTAGGTCTGAAAAATTATATTGAGATTTTTACAAAGGACAGCCAGTTTTATAATTCGCTTAAGGTTACAATTTTTTATGTCCTTATGGCCGTACCGATGAAACTGGTCTTTGCCTTTTTTATTGCAATGATACTAAATATCAGGATAAAATATGTTAATTATTACAGGACAATATACTATCTTCCTTCAATACTGGGGGGAAGTGTGGCTGTTTCGGTGCTCTGGAGATTTCTGTTTGCCGATAACGGGCTGATAAACGAAATATTGTCATCCTTCGGTGTTCACAAAATCGGTTGGCTGAGCAGCCCAAAAATAGCCCTCTTTACTATAAGCCTTCTGACAGTCTGGCAGTTTGGTTCATCGATGGTTATATTTCTGGCTGGATTGAAACAGATCCCGAAAGAATTGTATGAAGCAGCAACGGTGGATGGGATATCAAAACCGGGAATGTTCTTCAGGATTACTTTGCCTCTTCTCACGCCGATAATACTCTTTAATCTTGTCATGCAGATGATTATTGCGTTCCAGGAATTTACTGCAAGCTTTGTCATTACAAGCGGGGGCCCCATGAAATCCACTTACCTTTACGCTATGAAACTGTATGACGAAGGTTTTCTGTTTATGAAAATGGGATATGCTTCGGCATTGTCATGGATATTATTTATTGTAATAATGATATTCACAGCATTGATATTCAAGTCATCAGAGTATTGGACCTATTATGAGGATGGGGGTAAGTAACCTATGCAGCAAAAAAGAAAAAAGGAAAACAAAAAAGCCGTTAAGACCGCTTTAACGCATGTTTTTTTGATTTTCTTGGGATTAATTATGATATATCCGCTGTTATGGATGTTCTTTTCATCCTTTAAACCAAATAATGAAATTTTCGGCTCACTGGGGCTATTGCCAAAACAGGTGATCTGGGATTCCTATTACAGGGGCTGGAACAGCGGACAGTTTACTTATGGTTTGTATTTCAAAAATTCATTCATACTTGTAACTCCTGTTGTATTATTCACGCTGATATCCAGCGCCCTTGTGGCATACGGTTTTGCCAGGTTTAATTTTCCGTTCAGAAAAACTCTTTTCAGCATTATGATTTCAACTCTTATGCTTCCGAACGCGGTTATAATAATTCCGAGATATATTCTGTTCAATCATTTTAACTGGCTGAACAGTTATAAACCTTTTACGATACCGTCGATATTTGCGTGCCACCCATTTTTTATCTTTATGATGGTACAGTTTTTCAGAGGACTTCCGCGGGAACTGGATGAGTCGGCTACAATTGACGGATGCAATACATTTTCTATACTTGTAAGAATCCATACGCCGCTTTTGAAACCAGCGCTGTTCTCAGCGGCAATTTTCCAGTTTATCTGGACATGGAATGACTTTTTTAATTCTCTTATTTATATTAACAGTGTAAGAAAATACACAATATCACTGGCACTGAGAATGACGCTTGATACTGCCGCAGCTGCGAACTGGAACGAGATACTGGCCATGTCGACGCTGGCAATAATCCCAAGCGTATTGATTTTCTTCTTTGCCCAGAATTACTTTGTTGAAGGAATTGCCACAACGGGTATTAAAGGTTAGTACAAGACTATGCCTGTTTTTTGCGGCTTGAACTTATTTTACACGTATCTTAAATTAATTGGAGATGTCAATCAAAAATTAAAAATTTACTATGGACAGTGTGAAAAATATACCGAATCGACAAACCATAACGATTCATTGCCGAAGAGATTAAAAAGGGAACAAATTCAGTTTTATACTGTTTGACAATTAAAAGACTCCATTTTATAATAAGTTACAGACAATTTTCATATGCGGACATGGCGGAACTGGCAGACGCACCAGACTTAGGATCTGGCGGGAAACCGTGGGGGTTCAAGTCCCTTTGTCCGCACCAAATCAGAAACAGCTAATTGGTACAATGTGCCGGTTAGCTGTTCGTTATTATATGCCCAGGGAATTTTATTATTTATCAGCCGCTTTTCAGTATCTTTATGGTTCTTGCTGGTTTGCCCACATTTAATTGACACAAACACATAGTTTCTATTTGTTGAAATGTGTGAGCTCGCACAGTATAATAATGATAGCGACAATTTGGGGAGGCGCAACCAGCCGCATGGTCGCTTTGTAATGCGTTACCGAAAGAATTGAAGGCGCGGTAAAAAGGGCAATCTGTTGCTCAAACCAAAAGATGCCCCCAAGCCCGCTGATGAAAATGTAAAAAGCAGTATTAGCGGTGCATATTTATTTGGGGGTGGCGAGATGGCGGACAGACATCCGCAAAAGAAATTAAATATCAATCTGGATGAACGAAAATTTCCATTCTTGTCCATTCCCTGTTTTCCTCATGGATGTTGGCCTTTCTTTTTGAAGGTCAAATCTTCTATTCCCTTGCCGGTGCTTATAAAATCGACCCTGCCGTTATGGTTTTTTGCGGCGTCGCGGCTATTTTTGCCGGACTGCTTTTGTGCGGTCTTTTTATAAAAACAAAGAAAGCTGCAAAACGGCTGTTTTTGTATTCTTATCTCTTTTTCATCGCCGAATCCGTGATTTTTTTCTTCCCACCGTCCGTATTCTGGACGGTCGGGATTATTGTGGGTTCATTTCTGGCTGGTAGTTGTGTGGCAGCCTGGGCGTTTTACCTGAAATGCGGCACGCCGAAAAACGAGCGGATCAAAACGGTCGCTGATATGCTGATCTTATCCAATGTTCTTATGATACTTTGCAATATGGCGGCCATCCATCTATCACCGCAGACAGGGCTCGCATTGGCCATGTTTATGCTGCTCGGTGCCTTCGTGTTTGCCTTAAAGCTTCCGTCAGATGATAACGCAGTTTCCTCCGCTCCCTCCGCACAGAGTGAGAATCCCGTGGGCATAGCGAGACTTCTAATTTTCTTGTGCCTGTTCATAGTCATTATCACCATAAACTCGGGGCTTATGTATCAGGTGGTGGTTCCCGCATTTGCGCATCTTGAAGGGTTGACAAGCTGGTATTGGGCCGTTCCTTATATCGTTGCACTCTTTGTCATGAGAAATCTGCCCCGGCGAATTAACCGGGCTTATATCCTCTATGTGGCCATCGCAATGATCGGGCTTTCGTTTATCGGGTTTATGAGCCTTGGCCGCTGGGCGGCCAGCTATCTACTTGTCAATACACTGATGCTGGGGGCCTGCGGCGTGTACGACCTGTTTTGGTGGAGCATACTCGGCGAAATGCTGGAGTTTCACAAAAATCCCGCCAAGATTCTTGGTATTGGCCTCTCCGCCAACGTTTTAGGAGTGTTGCTGGGCGGGCTCATTGGCAAAGCCATCACATCCACGGGTACGCGTATTTCAGATTCCACTCTGCTGGCGCTGGTCGTGGTTTGTGTGACACTGGTTCTTCTGCCGCCGCTTCACAAGCATCTTTCCTCTCTGCTCAAAGGTCATGCGTACCTCTCGGAGTTCTCCGGACTGTCCGCTCAGGAACAAACAGGCCAGATTGAGCGAGCTGCAAGGTTCGGAAATCTGTCGGAACGGGAAAGCCAGGTAGCCTCTCTGTTGCTTCAGGGAAAGACCTACAGGACGATTGCCGTCGAACTAACGATCAGTGAAAATACGGTCAAGTATTATGTGAAAAACATCTATTCCAAATTTGGTATACAAAGCCGCGCGGAGTTGATAAACATCATATTGAAAAAAGAGGACGCCTCCCCTCCCGTATAACCCTCTGAAAATCATGTAATTTGAGCCCCTACCCGAAAAAGGTAGGGGCTTTTTTCATGCAAACTACCCGGTCGGGTGGTTTTTTACGGCCCCGTTTTTGCTATGCTACTATAGAAGAATAAAATTATGCCGGACAAGGGGGGATATGCTTGAATGCGATCAAAAGAAAAAACTTCGTCCTGGCAAATCTTACCGGCTTTGGCATATTGGCAGGCGTTATGCTTCTCGTTTTCGGGGGAGCACTGTCTGAAATCCGGGCGCAGATACTTCTGGCAGGCACAGTGATTGCAAGCATAGTTGTGGCGGCGTTTTGGCTGCGGGGGCTAAGAAAACTAAAGATTGCGCGGCTCATTACGGAAAATCCGATCCTCCATATAAATACCGCCGTAATAAGCGACCTGTCCGGTGAAGCGGCACAGCGGGAGAACATCGAAAACATCGAAGTGATCGTCTCCTATTTTGGCATTCTGCTGGGCGAAAAAATCATCAAGTTCAACCAGGATGGCATCCGACTCAGGGCCGTAGAGATCGGAACGGATTTCATTTCCTTCACCTGCGGCACGGAAAAGCGGACGCAGAACATCCGGATTTTACGCCCGGGAATCGATCCGGCGGCACTGGAGCAAATCTCTGAGAGATTCCGCTATGAGACTGGAATCACACCTACACTGCTGCCTTGACGGACAGAAGCAAAAATAGAATTCGGCAGTGATGCTGGGAAAAACAGAAGGAGGAACAGGATATGTATTGCACAAACTGCGGAACACAAATATCAGAAAACACCAGCTTCTGTCCCGCTTGCGGCAGCGGGATCAATCAGGCATCCCAAAACACACCGCAGTCCGTGGGACTACGCGGATTCTCGACCCGCATCAGCGACCCGGCCTTCGCCAAATAAAACAGCAACCGCTGGGCAGCTATATTTTCTATGTTTCTTGCCGTTGCCGCTGTCGTTGGTTTTCATATTGCAGGCGAGATGGGTGTAGAAGATATGAGCAATCCCCAATCGCTCTATATCGGCTTCGGGATCGGCGGCATGTTTTTGGTGATCGCGCTGTTTCAAATACTGGGCAGAAAGCGCAGCAAGACCTGGGACGGCACGGTGGAGGACAAGAAGATCAAAAAGAAAACCAAACGGCACGATTATGACAACGATAATGTCCAATATGAGGACTATCTGGAATATTCCGTTGTCATACGAAGCGACCAAGGGAAACGGCACACCATTAAATCTCAAGACAGCGATACCCTGTATAACTACTATCAGATCGGCGACCGGGTGCGGCACCACGCGAGGTTGAATTCTTATGAGAAATACGACAAGACGGGCGACGCATTTATCCCGTGCAACGCCTGCGGGACACTGTGCGATATAAGCGAGGACACCTGCTTCCGTTGCAAATGCCCGCTGCTCAAATAGATGGGGAAACGATATTTATATTCTGAAAAGGGAGGTTTTTATCTATGAGCAAATATTGCAAAAATTGTGGTTCGCCGCTAAAAGCCGAAGTTAAATTCTGCGGCTCCTGCGGTACGGCGGTACCTGCGCCGAACAGGCAGGGGACGGCTCAAGCGGCCCCAACCGCTCAAAACAGCGCTCAAGCGCTTGCCGCTGAAAAGGCAAAACGGTCGGACGACAGAAATACAGGCAGGTTAAAAAAACTACTCATTCCGGGGATGGCTTTCTTAACCATAGTGATTGCGCTTGTAATCGCCGTTCCCAGGTTATTTGATTTATCTCAGAACTCCGCAGGCATCGAAAGCTTCACAGACATTGAAAGTGTCACAGGCCAGCCTTATGCTGGCAAGGCCGTCACCATCAGCGGAGAGGGCTTTGGCTATTACGATCCGGAAAATAGCCGGGTGACGATAGACGGTAAGGATACGCCCATCATCAGTTGGGGTGAAAATGAGGTTTCGGTTATCGTACCGGCGGGCATCACTGCGGGGAAAAAGGAAGTTCTGCTTTCAAACCCACCTGAATTTGACAAAAAAAGCATCAAAACAGAATTTATGGAACATAAAAAAACCGAGCTTGCAAGCGTGACGCTGTCTCCGTCGGAGGACAACCGGATTGAACGTGACGGCTTTACGCTCATTGTTCCCGCCGGCAGTGTGGCGGAGGAGAAAAAAATCATCATCTACAAATACGACACACCGGCCATTGACGGCAGCCCGTATTACACAGTAACCGACGAATACGAGATTACCGGACCCGATGGCGGTCATGTATTCTTCGACCATCCCGTCCTTTTCGGTTTGGATGTAAAAGACGAGGAGGAAGCGCTGCAAACCTCCTTCCAGATTTTCGATGAGTTCGAAGGCCTTTGGGTTAAGGCCGAAACGGTCTATGTTGAAGAAGAAGGAAAGCTGTATCTGGCGACAAACCATTTCAGCGGCTTTCGTAAATTTGTGAGCGTTATGTACCAGGGCTCCAAAAAAATGGTGGGCGAGGCGGTGGACGCGGGCAAAAAGGGCATTGATTATATATACAAAAGCGGAAAAGATGCCAAGAATGCCGTCGTCAAGCTTGGGGAAGAAGCCTGGGTCGCCATCAAGGATGCAACGGTAGAAGATTTTGTCGGCGTGAGCGATGCGGATGGTAACTTCATCGTTTATTACAGGGTGGCAGACGCAAAAACCGACCCTTCCATCCCCGATTTGGCAAGGGAGATGGCGGCGGCTTTTTCCACCGCCTATGACGAATACAGGGATCTTTTTGGCGAAGACAACGTACCGCCTACAAGGAAGGTCGTAATGCCGTGGACAGGTCCCGCTACGGTCGCTAATGACCCAATAAAGGTCTACATAGACCCCCGCTATAACAAAACCGGCGCCGTGGCTAAGAGTGCGACGACAGGCAATATCATCATGCCTTCGCAATTCAGCCACGGAGATACAGCGTCCACCTGTGCGCATGAACTGTTCCACGCCGTGCAGTACCATCAGCTTGGCTTAAAGCAGCTCTATATGGCCAACGGATTAAAGGATATCGACGGCAGCTTAACGGGAGGAGACCCGGAGGTTTACAGGATATTTTCCGATAACAAGTGGTTTCTGGAGGCTACGGCGGAGTATGCGGGGCGGTTTATCGGCACAGACGAGGGCGTGGGAAAACCGATGCACCAAAGCATTGACGCCTCCAGGCCCTATTACGCATTAAACGGCTCCCATGATTACGGCGTATCCTCCTTTTTGGATTACATAATCACCTCTCGGCAGACAGACGAAAGCGCCCAAACCCGAACGGAAGGCTTCAGGGAGCTTTGGAACACCGTCACGGGGAATTACGGTTTAACAACAGATATCAACGCCGCTCTTGACGGTTTTGTCCGAAGCAAGCTGAGCAGCCCTGTGCAAAGCCTGTATGAGGATTTTTGGCGCGACGCTTTCACGCGCTCATATATGCCCGACGCAAAAGAGATCGCCGGGGGATTGAAGGATATCCTTAACCTGTCCAAAGCCGTTAACGCGGCCTCAATAATGAGGATTATGGAAAACGGAGCCGGTGTATTCCGGTATAACCTCACGCCTGCTTCCGTTCCCGAGGATGAAACGGCGCTCACCCGCTCCTTTTGGTTAAAGGCCTCGCCGGCCAATATGATTGGAGACGTATACCGCTTAGGCGGCCTTGAAGCAACCGACCGCATCCCGGGAGAACCGCCTTATGAGGGCGCCGTTAATTTCGGCGATGCGTCTGTCAAGGATGTACTCGTGTCATATTCCGCAGGCGATTCCATTGGGCTGGTTTGCGTGTTTAAAAGCTTCCCCGCAAAAAATGCGGAGCTTCAGGTGACTATTTCCACGACCTCTCTAAAATGGGATAACCAAAAGGATATTGAGAAAAAGGTGAGCAACACCACCCTGAAGAACAGCGACAAGCTTGCCTTCACCCCGACGCTGCCTGAGCAAAAACCGGGCGATTCTCCCTTTACCGCGGTTGTTACCCTAAACAATAATGAGGACTATAAAACTGAGCTTGACAGGGTGGAAAACGGAAAATCCTTCGAGGTGAGCGCGCCTGTAAAGGAGCTTCCTCCCGATAAGGTTTCGGTGAACATCAAGATATTCAAGGATGGAAAGCTGGTCCACGAGTACCAGTCGGGAGATCTGGCGGCCGAAGCGATGGTATACATCAAGGGCTCCGGGACTCTGGAGGTCGAGCTGACCAAGGATGAGTTACCCTATACCCATTCATTCACGGCGGAAGCCTGGCCCGAGGGTGAATACAGTTTTAGATGGGTGCTTGACGGCAAAAACGCTACGAAGGAGGAAACGGCCAAAAATGAGTCAAGCGTTACCGCCGACTATGATGAATTCAAAACATACAAACCCTATGTCATGCTATACGACCTTAAGGGCAACCAGCTTGCTAAAGCCGAAGTCTCCCTGACCCTCAAGGAAAAGGAAGAGAAGCCCAAGCCTTCCTCCGAACCTACAGCATCCACCCCGCCAGCCGATCCGGTCACACTGGATCCGGACAGCGATATTGTGCCGGTAGCTTCGTCGGGAAATTTCGTGTGCAGCACTTGGATAAACACCAGTATGGATTCATTTGCGGTGGGCGGCGGGACTCTCACCGGCGCAAATTGGGGCTACAGCAGGGGCTACCGCGGCTACAATCTCTCCGGCACCTGCAAAGCTGGTGAGACGGTTTCCCTGAGTATTTCCGGTACGATGGGAGAAATGGGATATCAAATGGAGCATAAAGGAAACGACCTTATTATGACACTGAAGGTTTTTGATACGAGCGGCAAAGAGATAACACAATTCACGCAAAAAGTCGAAATGTTAAAAAGCGGGTCGGCATCCTTGGGTGATACGGTTTCGATTGTGGTACCCGACAACGCTTCAAGGGTGGAAATGTTAGGCTCCTTCTCTTGCAATTGGGTTACGCCTCATAGCGGCGCCAGTGAGATGGTGGCAGTCTCGGCAAAGCTCAACGTAGCCAAATAGCCATTTACCATTATGCGATTTACTGAGGAGATAAGGGAGTGATGCCCATGTTTTGCAGACACTGCGGAACCAAAAATCCTGCCCAGGCCGGATTCTGCTCCGGCTGCGGGGCGAAAGCGGGTGCTCAAAAGGGTGCTCCGCAGCCAATACCAGCCCCTAAACGCCCATCCGAACGGCAGACGCTGAAAAACAAACTGATGGACCTGCTGATAATTCCCGTTGCGGTTATCCTCATTCTGTTGGGAATCGGCCAGTTAGCCCTTGGGGTGGCGGGCAGTACGGCCACCGCCCAGGTGACCGGATATGAGCAGAAGTATATCCTTCACAATGACGAATCCACAAGGAATTCCAGCCGTTATAAGCTGGAATACCAGTTCTCCGTGAACGGCGAGCGTTATACCGGCTCGGTGACGCGGGTTTTTCCGGGCGGGAGCCACATGAGGCAGACTATCCCGGTGCGCTATCTTCCCTTCTGGCCCCATGTCAATGCGGAGGACGGCGAAACGGCGGGGCTTGCCGGTCCTGTCATGGCGGGATTGGGTGTTTTGTTGCTTGTGGTTGCAGTCAAGAGAAAATCCCGACCCCGGAACAAAAGCCGGTAGACGGCTTTATCCAAAATGGTGAAGCCAATTTATATAAACTCTCTATTTTATTTGGGACCGCTCTAATAAGTATCATCGGAGAACTGCTCGGCGGCATGGGCGGCTATTATTAAAGCCACCCATGGAAAGGGGGATGACGATGGAAAAAATTCAATGGCAGTCAGCGTACCCATATTTAGAAACACGGTTATTTTGAAGCAGTTGGGGATTGCCATCGGCATCCCCTTCGGCCTTATCGCGCTGGTCATCGGGCTTGCGTCGGGTAAAAGCGTCTATGCGTTCTATGGGCTGGGGCCCATTGCCGTATTGCTGTTTTTTACCTGGATTTTCATCATTGTGGTATATCGCGGAAAATATGAGGCGGAATTTGTGCTGGATGACAAGGGCGTACTCTGCCGTACGCAGGCAAAACAGGCAAAAAAGAACCGAATCGTAAATGCCATTACGGTCGTATTGGGGCTGCTTTCCGGTAAACCCGCCGTGGCGGGCGTGGGGACGCTGGCGCAGTCGCGGCAGGAGACTTTTCTTAAATGGAACCGCGTCACGAATGTCAAATACAAGCCGAAAAGTCATACCATCCTCCTTCGCGGCGGATGGACGGAACAGGTTGCGTTGTTCTGCACGGAGGATAATTATGCGCCAGTCGAGCGCGAAGTGATGACCCGTACAATCCACTTGAGAGAGAAACGCTTATGAGAAAACCGGCTCATGATATGCCGGAAAATGCCGGCGAAGAGGCCGACTACATGGAACTCTTTGAAAAAGAGATTGCCAAATACGAAAATCATGTGAAAATGAAATCCTTCCTCACATACGGCTTGGGTAGGGATCATTTTCCATATATCCATCAAAAAGCTGTCAACGGAAAAGCTCATAACCGAAATCTACAAAATCAAAGGTAAAGGGCGTCCACCTGTCTCACACTTTTCTTATTATTTATAATTATATATTACCTATCTATTGAGCCGGAATGACAATAAAATATAATCGGGTGTTTTTTATATTTTGCATTAGGTCCTGTTGAAAAGAGGATAATCCGAAATACTAAGAGTTTATGTAATATTCATCAGCATTTATCATAGAAAGGAGAGCATGCTTATGAGAAAGCAGTTATTTTATGTTATTGCATTATTGCTCGCTATTATATTTTTATTCACAGGATGCAAAGGGAATACAAAATTAAAAAAGAATTCCATCGCGCTGGATACATCGAAAAAGCAAAGCGCTACGGTAACCGATTTGGAGGGGGCACATTTCAAAGTTGAATCGGAAGGGACAACAGCTACAGTTGTCGCGATACCCGGGGTTTTCCCCGAGGGGACAAATGTTTCGATAACTCCGCTGACGAAAGACAAAGGGCTAAAGGGAGAGAAATTATCTGCTTTTTATGAACTGAAAGCGATACACGAAGGGAAGACAATCCAGCCTTCGATGCCGGTTTTCGTTACCCTCGCGGTGGAAACCGAAATTCCCGAATCCGCATGCATTATTGTCTATGATGACGGGGAAAGCGTAGGTTATGAGGTGGACAGCGAAATAGTACGTGAAGACGGAATCAGTTATGTAACAGCGGAGCTGAACCATTTCAGCATTGTCGGGATTGGTAAAGGCGGTTCCGGCGGTGCCAGGAAAAATACAAAAAACAAGGGTGAATGGGAAGAGTGGCGTTTTGTCGCAAACGGACCCGCAAAGGAATTCACGATGATAAAAGATGATGAAGTTTGGGAATTTAAAGCCAATATGCGGCTGACGGCTGTAAACAGGAGCGGCAAGATCACCGGCAAGTATTACGGAAAGCCTGTGATCACGATTACCGGAAAAATGAAAGAGGGTGTAGTGCCGAAAGAAGTGGAAATGGTGGCGTATGGCGATTTAAAGCTTACTTGAGGATGAAGGAGGGTACGCAATCTATATAGACAATACCAGTGAAGATGATTTGAATGAGTACCTGGAGCTTTTGGAAGCCGACGGGTGGTATACCGACAGTGATTACGCCCAGAAAGAGAATATGTCCCTTTATTTTGAATTCAGCAGAGAGAGCTTGCTGAAGATAACCGTGTATGTCGAAGAACAGGGTGACTGGCCTTACGGCGAAATACCTGAAGAAATTATACCGCCGACAAAAGGCACTATGATCGGCGAAGTAGAAGCTTACGGCGATTCCAAAGCATACTTCGTAATTTTCGAGTACAGCGGACTTACCGAAGACGATGTCCGGCAATACATGGAATCCTACATAGAAAGAGGCTGGAGGGATTCTGATGAATACATCAGCAATACAATTTACTGGAATGGGAATAAATATAAGGTCTCTATTGAATACATACCTGATGGGAATAATGCGGTGTTCTATTGCAACCTGGTTTTGACGGATTAGTTGCCGAAGAAAAGATAGGGGATGGTTTAGAAACAGTTAGTTGAAATGATTTGTCAATTAGCTGTTTCTTCTTTTATACCCGACTTTGATATAGCAGAAAGTCCATGATATATGATTTTTTAATTTTTTGAAAAATTCCCTGTTAATAAGCAAAATAGTTTTTTTTAGGGCTTGATTTATGTTTGAAAATTTCATAAAATAAGGAAATCAGTATTTTATGCACCTTTAGTAAATTTTTTCTTTTTTCCGAGTATGCATCTGTCTGTTACATCTTGAGGCACCTGGTAAAGACACGAGTAATCCCATCTGACCGTTAAGGATTTAAAAAAATAAAGGAAAGAGGTGGAGTTTATGATACGCTCCGATACTCCTTATTTACCTGCTGATGTGAACTACGACAAGGAAAGACTGACTGTCCTGGACAAACATTTTAAAAAAATGATTGAAAAAAATGAAATTCTGTCCGCCAATTACTGCTTGTCCAGAGATGGCAAAATATTCGCTAATGCGGCTATAGGAAAACTATCTTACAGGGAGGACGATAATCGTCAACTGCAGACCGATACAATACAATGGATTGCGTCAATTACGAAATTGTTCTGCGCGGTCGCGATATTCAAACTGGCGGAGGACGGAATGCTTAGGCTCGATCAGACAGTGGGTGAAATTATTGATGAATTCAAGGAACCACCGTTCAACAAAATGAACATCGCCCACCTGCTGTCGCACACATCCGGTATGTATTCCGATCCCGGATCGTTTGAAAACAAATACTTTAAATCCCCGTGGTATTTTATAGAAAATATGGAGGGGACGAACTGGATTGAAGCCGCCCTTTCCGCGGGAATGTACAAGAAACCCGGTGAAGAATGGGCTTACTGCAGTTTCGGTTATGTCATACTCGGTGAGGTTATTACAAGGGTAAGCGGTATGTTTGCCCATGACTATATTGTTGAGAATATAGTTAAGCCGTGCGGTTTGAAAGATACGGGTTTTACCCCTACGAGGGAACAGGTATTAAGGATGAATGTCCAGAACAAACGCAGGGAAGAAAGAATGCTGTCGTTTTTGAATGGCGAAAAGCAGGATGACAGTATATGGAGCAAGATTCCGTCGACGGGAGGCGGAATGTTTTCGACCGCTTACGATCTGAATAAATTCGGGATGATGCTTCTGAACAATGGCACAACATACGAAGGAACCCGGATAATCGGCAGAAAAGCCGTTGAAAAGATGACATCGTTCTATCTTAAGGGCGATATAAAGGATTACTGCTGGAACGCGGGAGGTGTTCCGCGTCTGTACGGTCTTGGCCCGGATATGAGGTATAACCTCACAACATTTTATACGAAAGGGACATATTTTCACGAGGGTGCCGGGGCATGCTGCCTGATTATCGATCCGTTTGAAAAACTTGTGGCCTCATGGTTTGTGCCTTTTACGAGTTATACGTGGCACGCTCATGCGTTATTCAATGTGGCTGCAATCATATGGTCGGGGCTGAAATGATTAATTATCTCGCAAAAAAGCTTAAGGTCATCAAGGCCGTAGCATTGGTTACATATAAAGAATGGAGCGCATACCGCACACATTCGATGGTGTCGATTTTTGTAGGGCCGGTTTATTTCATTGTTCAGTATTTTATCTGGTCGGCTGTTTATTCAGGGAAGGCTTCGCTGAATGGAATGGAGCTTTCCCAAATGCTGACCTATTTCGGAGTCACGACTTTAATCGGATACCTTACAATGGATTTTGCGGACTGGAACCTTCAGATGCTTGTACGGACGGGGAAATTCCTGACCTTTGCGCTGCGTCCGATACACCACCGCTTTTTTGCGCTGTCGCAGAAAATAGGGCATAGAATTCTTGGTTTGTTTTTTGAGTTCCTGCCCTGTCTTTTTATATTTGTTTTTATCTTCAAAATAAACCTGAGACCGGCAAGTTACGGTTGGGCAATTATATCAGTAGCCCTTGCGTTCTTGATGAACCTTTATCTGAACTACACGATAGGCATGACGGCTTTCTGGCTTGTACAGGCCAGCGGCGTGCGCAGGGTATATCTTCTTTTGCAGGGCATTTTTTCAGGCGGATTAATCCCGCTCGTGTTTTTCCCGCCGCTGATACAGAAACTTATGTTGTTTCTGCCGTTTCAATATGTTTCATATGTTCCTGCGATGGTTTTTATAGGCCGCTATACCCTTGCGGGTGTGTCAATGCCGATTCCGCACATTGTCGGGCTTCAGGCAATTGCAGTTGCGTTAACAGCTCTTTTCAGCGAATATGTTTACCGTTTGTCAATGAAAAGGTTTACCGGGGTTGGTGCATAACAACGTGACTGGAGGAAAAATGCTGAAAAAATATATTCGTATATACAGAGAATGCATTAAGATTTCGATATCAACAGCGTTGACATACCGGCTTAATTTTCTTCTTGATAATTTTATTATGCTTGTAAGCAATACTATTTTTCCGCTTGTTACGCTGTTAATTTACGGGTCGGGCGCGGAATTCCCGAACTGGTCGCTGTACGAGGTTTTGCTGGTCCAGGCCGCGTTTACAATGTCGACAGGAATTGCTGATATCCTTTTTAACGGCGTTTTATGGGCGACGATGCGGCATATTATTGAAGGCAGCCTCGAAATTGTATTGATAAAGCCTGTAGACTGCCTCTTTTTGCTGACCGCTTCGACGGTTGATTTCAGCGGCGCCGGCCTTTTTCTTGGCGGAGCGGTATTGTTTGCCGTTGCGCTTTCCCATGTCGGGCCGGTTTCAATCCTCATGGCATTGCAATTTTTGATACTTTTTATATCAGGTGTCTTTGTTATGATGGGTATCTCATTCATCATGGTAGCCACGTCGTTCAAATGGGTCGGAAACTCGAGATTGCCCGAAATTTTTGACAGCATCAAATATTTCGGGAGATATCCGCAGAACATATTCCACAAAAGCATTTCAGGCTTTACCTCGTTCATTATACCGGTTGCGATGATAGGGTATTTTCCTGCGGCGGCTCTTTTGGGAGAAGCGGACAGCATCGCGTTTATCGCGATACTGCCATGCTTTTTGTTCGCAATGGCGGGAGTTCTGCTGTTCAAGTATATGATCCGTTTATACGAAGGAGTAGGAGGATAGACCGTTGGCGATAATAAACGTAAGCAATTTAACGAAGATATATAATACATATAGAAGGGGAAGCAGTTTCACCGATACTTTAAAGAGTTTCTTCCGCCGGGAAAAAATCAGCATACATGCGGTTCATGATGTATCGTTTCAGGTCGAAGAG
The DNA here is from genome assembly GCA_001512485.1 of Clostridiales bacterium DTU069. Lineage (GTDB taxonomy): Bacteria > Bacillota > Clostridia > DSM-8532 > DSM-8532 > DTU069. Next base: position 29,351 of record LFRV01000079.1, read on the forward strand.
GGACAAATCGCCGGTATTTTGGGCCCTAATGGAGCGGGAAAATCGACGACGATTAAAATGCTTACCGGAACGCTTTATCCCACGAGCGGGAATATTTCGGTTATGGGCTATACGCCTTTCAGGGACAGAAGTACATATGTGAACCATATCGGCGCGGTGTTCGGTCAGAAGTCGCAGCTGGTGTGGGATATTCCGCCTATAGACAGCTTTCATATGAACAAGGCAATTTATGCTATTCCGGAGAAAGAATTTAATAAAACGCTTGAAGAACTAACCGGCCTTTTTGAACTGGAAGATGTAATTGAAAAGCCCACGCGTGTTCTTTCCCTCGGCGAGCGCATGAAATGCGAGTTTGTAATGGCGATGCTGCACAGGCCGAAAATTGTATTCCTGGATGAACCGACAATAGGCCTTGATGTAATAGCTAAACAGAAAATAAGAGCGTTTATCAAGGAAATGAACAGGCAGGGAGTCACTTTCATCCTTACAACGCATGATCTTGAAGATGTCGAACAGCTTGCGAGAAAGGTTATTATAATAAATCACGGGCAGAAGGTTTTTGATGACACTCTTCAGAATCTGAAGATGAATCTCGGGGCCAAAAAGATCATACGCGTTATTCTCGCAAAACCCGTGGCTGATATTAAACTCGACGGCGTAAACGTAATCGAGAAGAACTCGGACCTTGAATATACATTGGAAGTTAACCTTGAGAACAATTCAATAAACGCGGTAATAAGGCAGCTTACGGAAATGTGCGAGTTTTCCGACATATCGATAAAAGAGCTGCCGATGGAAAACATTATAACCGAAATCTATGAAAGCAAAAGTTTTAAAGAATAATCAACCGGAGCCCGTGAGTTTGAATCGCTTTTATAAAACCGCATCCATATGCGCGGATTCAAAGACGAATTGACAATTCCTGCTATCAGTCGAAAGGCATTCATTATCCCGAGGACAAACAGGAACCGCTTGTGTTATATATTCCTGGAAATGAAATAAAAAAGATATTTGTTAAAAGGGGGATTATCCTGTACGGGATATCGGCAAATGCTTCAGTTGCCAGAAATGCATCAACATCTGCCCGAAACACGCCCTCTACCTTGAGGGTATTGAACTGATAGATTATTATAACCGGAAAAATCTTAATGATGAAGAACTTTTAAAAAAACATGCGGACGATAGCACGCAGAACCCGCGTCGGAAAAAGCCGATCCTGCTGCGGATTCTCAGTACACGAATCGGCATGGCAATCGCCGTAATTTTCCAGGGCATTAGCGTTAGGCTTTTAGTTCAACGTGCGCGTACGAAAACAACAGTTTAAAAATAATGCAGCATATTAAAGAAAACTTTGCACCTTTATGCTCTTTTTAAGGATTTAAGAACCTCAGCCATGTTTTTCCCGAGGGTTACCATCGTATCCAGCCCTTCTTCGTCGTTTTCCACAGTGCCGACAGCATTGCCGATCCCCTGGTTCCAATAACTTGATCCGACGATAATGCTTTCCGATAACGTAAACAGGTTATTCATTGCGTTAAATGTATAAAGAGCGCCATTCCGCCTGACTGCCACAACACTCGCGCAAACCTTCCCTTTGAGAGTCTTCACGGACCTGGTCGCGTAACCGACGCGGTCAATAAAAGCTTTCATCTGGCTGCACATATCCCCGAAATAAACAGGCGCGCCCAGGATAACTCCATCGGCATGTTCTATTTTTTCAATGGACCGATTGACGATATCATCATTGAAAACGCATCTTCCGTTTTTCAGTTCCCTGCATTTCTGACATGCGGTACAACCGTGGATATCGCGCTTTCCTACATGCACCAGTTCGGTTTCGATACCTTCCTTTTCCAAAGTTTTAAGCACCGTATTAAGGAGTATGTATGTGTTTCCTTTTACCCTTGGGCTTCCGTTAAATGCAACTACTTTCATGTAATCATCCTTTCACACAGTATTTCTTTTAATAAATCATATGGAATAATCCAAATATACCGGGCCGCGCAGGAGATCAGCACGGAGAAACATAACGATCGCCTTGTTATAAAAAGCGGAAGACTATATTTAATATATAGCACATAGGAATTCATGTCAAAGCAGAAATCGCGAGCATGAATTGCAAACAGGTGTCCGAAAAGTAAATAGTAAATAGGTCCCAGTGGCATAGGACAATCGCTCTATTTGTAAATAGGACAAATAGATGGTATAATAGGCAAAAAGGTACCAATTATGGCAGAAAAAAGTCAGAAAAGAAAGCCTGTCCTTTGTCGGAGAATTTGAAGGAGTATATATAATGGCTCAAAGACTGCACGAATCCAATTATGAGGTATTTGAACAGTGCTTCGTCGAGGGCGCTGAGGTCACAGCCGTACGTACTACAGGAAAAGGAAACCTTGATATCTATTTGTCTTTTAAAAACAGAAAAGAAACGGAAGATATAATTAATCACAGCATGAAGGTCGCATCTGTCGAAGTTGACTGTTTTCCTATTGGATTTTTGGATATAGTCGGGTCACAAAAAAAGTATTGTTTTACATATCTTTATAAAGGGGAAAACGAATTATCCGAGATTCCTCTTGAAGTTTTAAGCGAATTTAAACTGTTTACAGAAAAGCCCGATAATGGTATTAAACTTTTGCTGCAATGCTTTGGGTTTGTCAGATCTCTTCATCAAACGCTTACTGAAATTACCGAGTTGAATTTGGAAATAGAGCAATTTATCCGGTGTGTTTCCTGCTATTACTGGTTTTTTAAAGAGACTTGCAGGATCGCCAGGGAGCCTGGAATAAAAATATTGGCAGATGCTTTGGAAGACTATGCTGAAATGAAATCAACCATTCCGCCTCTGATCTGCTTTTCAATCGAACAGTTTGAAAATTGCCTGGAAGGTTTTTCACTTAAAAATAATAAGAGGTATGATCTTGTCAGTGTGGAGTACTTTAATGCGCTGATGGATATGAATCAGGAATGCCGTGATAACTTTTTCAGGCAAGATCCGAAGGTAATTAGTTATCACTGCGCCGAACTTATAAAAACTTTCGATGACCTTGTGAAATATTTAATAAAGGAAACAGAGTATTCAAATAAACTTCTAAACACCGTCTTTTGCAATTCCAATGACAGCCTTATAAGCGAACTGATAAGGGCTTATGTGGAAATAAGGCAATCTGATTCCGATACGGCAGCCCTTCCGTATTTTATTAATTATGTATCGGACAGGTATAAGAATATAGTTGCGTATTTTGAGGAAAAATACGAATTCAGCCTCGGCATCGACATTAACAAGCTGGATTTCCTGCTCTCGGGCATTAAATCGGAAACAACGGAGATAGACGAAAGAATCGAAGTATCCCAGGAAGATGTGCTTTATGAGATGATTGGAAGTATGGACAGAATTCTGAATTATTCCGGACTCGAACAGGAAAAAAGGGACTTTTTTAAAACCTTTATTGAGAATTTTAAGGAATACAGACCAAAAATAGATAATATTCCGGCAGAATCAAGAAGAAAGTTTAACGCGGTCTTTTTTGAGCTATATGAAGAGGTAATTTCCAAGTATGTAAAAGAAAAACCAAAAGATAAAGCGCTGGAAATGTTCCTGGCATATGGTTTTATTGATAGTGACCTGCTCTCGCCCCGCCAGACATATGGGCTTTATACTATGCTTGATAAATTTACATTTGCCCGGGAGAACATCTATTCGATGAAAAACTGGTTGGAAAAGATTATAATCGATGAAATAAGTCCTTCAATAAATGAGCTCGGGGTTACATATGATAAATTTATTAAGGAACAGAGCCAGATGAATGCGGGCAGGAATTCGGAACCGGATACCGAACGGAGCAGGCTTCATTTTGAGATTTCAAACATGTTCCGCACCAGTCACAGGGTTTGCAGCGGTCAATACATTGCGTATTTCCCTGTTCTTTGCAACGATACGATTCCTGAAGATATTCGCAGGGTTGCCGTAACTCCGGAGAGACTTCAAAAGTCTGTCAGTGAGCTTCTGGAAAGAGATTTTTCGGTGTTTCATCGTGAATTGTTTTATTCCGGGGAAAAAGAGATATTTAAGAAGGAAATTATTATGAAACAGGTATTGCTGGATATTATCCTTGTCCCCGCTGCAGGAACAAGAGCATTAATGTGGCAGGAAATGTCGGGCGTATCAAGGGCATCCCGCGGAAGGTTTATTTTCCCCGTGCTTACATCGGAAGACACGACATTAATGATGATAAAACTTGCGGGACAATTCCGTTGGGAATTATGCAGATCAATGATGGGAGTAAGGTGGAATGACATTTCCTACAACTGTTTAACTTCAGTTTACGCCGATTATATTGATACATACAGAAAAAACAAGAATCTTACACCCGAGGCAAAAGAGAGTATCCGGCTGCAAATAAAAAGACATAACAACAACCTTAGAAATATCTTCACATCCGATTATGAATTGTGGCTTCGCTATGAGTATTTCGGCAGCAGAAAGCTCAACAGGGAAGTCAGAGCCATTATGTATCAATTCTGTCCATTCAGGGTCTCTAAAAGGAAACAGCTCATAAAGCAGCCTGCATTTTCGGATATTGCAATCCGCTTTGAAAATGAAAGAAAGAAGATTGTCCGGGAGCTGGAAAAACGCTATCAGCATTATATAAAAACAGGTCATGAACTGGAACCCGAGCTGGAGGATAATCTCAGGTTTTATAAAGATATGTAAAAGGCGCATATTACCCGCCTGTTATTTAGAAAAATCGCAAGCCGGCTGCAGAGGGATGAGCATTCATCCCTCGTTTTATTTTAGCATTTTTGCCCGTCGAATAATGTCGAAAAGTTTTTAAAATCTGAAAACTATTATGATATCTATGTTTTATCGGTGTCGGCAAAAAATCATTAATTTATCCAATTGACACAATATATTGTATTGTGATAGTATAAAAACATCAAGATATAGACTGCGCGGAGGATATGGGTATGTTGGACAAGATACGGAAGAGAAACGGCAGTGTCGAAAATTTCATGCCGGAAAAAATCACATTCGCGATTTTTAAGGCGGCAGTGGCATGCGGTGGAAATGATTTTGAGACTGCTCGCAAATTAACTAAAGAAGTAGTAAAGCTCGCCGAAGAAAAATATTCCGATCAAATTCCCGAAGTTGAGCAAATACAGGATCTTGTTGAATATGTGTTAATTGAAAACGGACATGCCCAGACGGCAAAGGCGTACATACTATACAGGGAAAAAAGAAAAAACGCGAGAGAGCTCAATGCGTTAATCGGCGCGACTATCAATATGTTTTCGGATTATCTCGGCGACAGGGACTGGAAAGTTTATGAAAACGCAAACACGCAAAAGAGTGTTAATGGTTTGAACAACTATGTGAGAGAAGCATTTACAAAGCAATACTGGCTTCATGAGATTTATCCCGAAGAAGTCCGGCGTGCCCACGAAAGCGGCGATTGCCATATTCACGATCTTGGTTTTTTTGGTGCATATTGTGCCGGATGGGATATACGCCAGATTTTAACCGATGGTTTCGGAGGCGTACCAGGAAAAGTCGAAAGCAAGCCTCCGAAGCACTTAAGAAGCCTTTTAGGTCAAATAGTCAACTCAACTTTCAGCACACAGGGTGAAACAGCCGGCGCCCAGGCGTGGTCTTCGTTCGATACTTACTGTGCGCCGTTTATCAGGTATGACAATATGACCTATGAACAGGTTAAACAATGCCTCCAGGAATTTGTTTTCAGTATAAATGTGCCTACAAGAGTTGGTTTTCAATGCCCCTTTTCCAACCTGACTTTTGATATAAAAGTCCCGAAAACACTGAAGGATGAGCCTGTAATATCCGGCGGGCAATATACGAATGACAAGTACGGCGATTTCCAGGAAGAGATGGATATTTTCAACAGGGCATTTTGTGAAGTAATGCTTGAAGGGGATGCAAAAGGCAGAGTATTTACTTTCCCAATACCAACATTGAATATCACTTCTGATTTTGATTGGGAAAACCCTGCAGTTGAAGCGTTTATGAAGATAACCTGCAAATATGGCATCCCGTATTTCGCAAATTATATTAATTCCGATCTGTCTCCGGAAGACGCCGTATCAATGTGTTGTCGTTTACGGCTCGATGTCGGCGAGCTCAGGAAAAGGGGAGGAGGCCTTTTCGGTAGCAATCCTCTCACCGGATCAATAGGAGTTTTTACTATCAATCTTCCACGAATCGGATATTTGAGCAAAACAAAAGAAGAATTCAAAAAACGTCTTTATAACATAGCAAATATTGGAAAAACGTCACTTGAAATCAAAAGAAAAGTAATTGAGAAACAATCGGAAAAGGGGCTTTATCCTTATTCAACGCATTTATTGAGAAATGTTAAACAGAGAACCGGTCAATACTGGTATAATCATTTCAGTACAATCGGAATTCTTGGAATGAATGAAGCGCTTATGAATTTCAACGGCACCGACCTGACGACACGGGAAGGCCAGAACTTTGCGATTGAAATAATGCATTACTTAAGGGAAATTATGATAGAATTCCAGAAAGAAACCGGAAACTTCTACAACCTTGAAGCCACTCCCGCCGAAGGAGCGTCATACCGTCTTGCGCGGCTGGACAGGCAAAGATATCCCGATATATATACCGCCGGCGAGAACGTGCCGTATTATACGAATTCCACGCAGCTTCCGGTGGGATACACGGACGATATTTTTGAAGTAATGGAACTGCAGGATGAACTTCAGTCATTATACACGGGCGGAACGGTTCAGCATTTATATCTCGGCGAAAGTGTTCAGGACACAAAGGTTTGCAGGAATTTGATAAAAAAGTGCTTTGAGAATTATAAAATGCCTTACATTTCAATTACGCCGACCTTTTCGGTATGTAATAACCACGGTTATATAAACGGAGAACATTTCACATGCCCGCACTGCGGCAGTGAAACCGAGGTGTGGTCAAGAGTTACCGGGTATTTAAGGCCTGTATCGAATTACAATAAAGGCAAAAAGGAAGAATACATGAATCGCCGGAAATTCTTAATAAATGAAGAGTTGTTATCGCTCGAGAAAGCCACCGTATAATTTGCGTTTGTTTTACAGGGGGTACAAAAGATGAGGATAGCCGGCATAATAAAACAGTCTTTTGTTGATTATCCCGGCAGAATAGCCGCTACGGTGTTTACGCGCGGCTGTAATATGAACTGCGTATTCTGCCATAACAGGCATATTTTGGGTTATGAAGAACGTAATAACTGTATTGATGAGGAACAGGTCGTTAAATTTCTTGAAAAAAGAGCGGTGTTTCTTGACGCGGTTGTGATTTCAGGTGGTGAGCCCACGCTCCAGCCAGATCTTGACGTATTTATCCTGAAAGCAAAACGCATGGGATATTTGGTTAAACTTGATACAAACGGGACTTGCCCTGAGGTTGTCAAAACACTCATCGAAAAAGGTTTGCTCGATTATATAGCGATGGATGTCAAGGCACCGCTTGCAAAATACCGTGAAATATGCCGCTGCAATATCGATCCGGATCGTATTTCCAAAAGCATATCCGTTATTATGAACAGCGGCGTTGATTACGAATTCCGCACAACATGCTGTCCGCAGCTGGATAGCGGTGATCTCGTTGAAATCGGCAGACTTGTCAGCGGCGCGCGGAAATATGTTCTGCAGCAGTGCCGAAAAACTGACGAAAACGGGCGGTACACGGGATATGAGGCGGTTCAGGGCTTCCACAGCGCAGCCGTGCATGACCGGATTAGAAGTTGTGTCGATGTTTTCGAGGTGCGCGGCGGCAGCGGGGTGCAAAAGGTATCATAACAGCGGTGTACGCGGTCTTGAAGGTTTTAGCGGATAATAACGCTGTTTGTCTATGAATTTTACGGGGAAATAATAAAGTGTCTGGAAGAAAAACTTGAATAAGGCATTACTGCGGCGGACAATCCGATAGGGTTGTCTTTTCGTGTTGTGTTACAGTTAAACTTTTCATTCAGGTAGGTGACGGGATGAATGTCAGGTCCATACTAACAGAATTTATCCGCAAGCGCCTGTTAAGTTATATAGCGGGAGTTGTAATCCTTATAATAACGTCGGTGGTATCACTGCGCATTCCCAAAGTATTGGGCAATATCACCGATATGCTTAATACCGGGCGCGTGACCGAAAAGGAGGTTTACGGACAGGTTATTTTTATGTTCCTTCTTTCGGTTATTGCGTTTTGCCTGCGGTTTGTATGGAGATATTTCCTTATCGGCAACAGCCGTCATGTTGAAAGTCATCTCAGAAGAAAACTTTTTTCGCATTTGCAGACACTTCCGGTTTCTTTTTACAACGAGCGGAGAACGGGGGATTTGATTGCCTATGCGATAAATGATGTCAATGCTGTTCGAAGGGTGTTTGCATTCGGATTTGTCGCCGCGATAGAGGGAATACTTATAAATTCCGTTTCTGTTTATTATATGGCCGATACGATTCACCCGGTCCTTACACTGATGGCCCTGGGTCCCGTACCTGTAGTCATTACGCTGACAATATTACTGCGAAAGACAATTCGCAGGCGTTTCGAAATGGTGCAAAAAGCGTTTGCCGCGATATCCGAAAGGGTCCAGGAAAATATTATGGGCATAAGGGTTATTAAAGCATTTGCGCAGGAAAAGCCGGAGATGGAACGGTTCAGGGGACTCAGCCGCAAAAATATGAAAACGCATATGCGTCTTTACAGTGTGTCCGGTATGCTTGGGCCGGTTACTCAGGTATGTTTCGGCGTGAGTTTTTTACTGTTTATCATATATGGCAGCGAAATGGTAATGACAGGAACGATTTCTCTCGGCGATTATATTGCGTTTAATTCGTATATGGCCGCTATAATGCGCCCTGTCATAAACATCAGCCGCATTATTGAAGTGTGGCAAAGGGGCGCGGCTTCGGTTAAAAGACTTGACGAGATTTTTACTGAAAAAAGCGACATACCTGACGGCGTGGAAAACCTTGATAGAACCGAAAACTGCGATATAGAAATAAAAGATCTTACGTTTACGTATCCTCAGGCCGATGAGCCGGCTTTAAAGAACATTAGCCTGTTCATACCTTCCGGCTCAACTCTCGGAATAATAGGAAAAACCGGCAGCGGGAAAACAACACTCGCGAACCTGCTGTTAAAACTATACCCCGTCGATTACGGACGGATCTTTATTAACGGCATTGATATCAATAATTTGTCCGTTGATGTACTCCGGGAGAAAATAGGCTTTGTACCGCAGGAAAACTTCCTGTTCTCAACAACGATAAGCGATAATATCCGTTTTTACCAGGAAGGGATCACTAATGAAGAAATTGAAGAAGCCGCGAGGATGTCGGGCATATATGACAATATCCTTGAATTCCCGGAAGGCTTTGATACGGTGGTCGGCGAGCGCGGCGTGACGCTGTCGGGAGGGCAGAGACAAAGGGTTTCGATAGCGCGTGCTCTTATAAAGAACCCTTCGGTTCTCATCCTGGACGACAGCCTGTCGGCGGTTGATACCGAAACCGAATCGGAAATACTCAATAACCTTAAAGGTCTGCTTGAACACCGGACGGGTATTATCATATCCCACCGGGTATCATCCGTAATGTACTGCGACAACATTATTTACATGGATGACGGGGTTATTAGGGAGCAGGGGAACCATAAAGAATTGATGGAACTGGACGGAGAGTATTGTAAGCTGTATTTATCACAAACAGAGGCAAATACAAACAGTGCTTCGGAGGTATGCGGAAATGGCCGGCATGAATAAAAACGAAAAAAATGATCGGGACCTGTTGGTATATTACCGGAAAGCGAATGTAGGGCGTCTTTTGTCATACTTTATACCGCATTTGCCGCTTATTGTCGTTGCCGTTGTGATAGCTTTTCTGATAAATGCGGCGGTTTTACTGAGGCCTGATATTTTTCGCAGGATCATAGACGATTATCTGATTCCGGGGAATTTCGATAAATCCGCTGTAAACAGGCTTGGATTTTATTACTTTGCCCTCATTTCGGGAGGCGCTTTATTAAGTTACCTTCAGCACGTTCTGTTAAATTATGTCGGACAGAGCATCATGCACAGGTTAAGGACAGACCTGTTCAATAAAATACAAAAAATGGGCATGCCGTTTTTTGACAGGTTTTCGTCGGGCAGGTTGCTGACAAGGGTGACCAATGATGTTGAAGCGTTAAACGAGTTGTTTTCAGGAGTATTGGTAAACCTTTTCCGGGACGTTGTAATGATTGCCGGAATAGTTTACGCGATGTTTTCGTTAAGCCCGAAACTCGCGGTTGCAGGAGTTAGCGCGGTACCGCTTATTGCGCTCGTTGCAGTTATTTACCGTAAGGCGGCAAGAAAGAATTTCATAAGATTGAAATCAATTATAGGCCGGATAAACGGCTTTTTAGCCGAGAATATAACGGGTATGAAAATAGTTCAGATTTTTCATCGTGAAAAACAGAAGTTTGACGAGTTCAGCAAGATAGAAAAAGAGTATTTCAAATCAAGCTTAAGGGAAGTAATACTGAACAGCCTTGGACGGCCGGTAGTTGAGGTAATAAACAACCTTACGATTTCGGCTCTTATCTGGGTATGTGCCGGCGATATATTAAGAGGCGCCTTTGAATACGGCGTCCTGTATGCTTTTATTTCATATGTAAGGGAGTTCTTCCATCCTATAAATGAAATTGCCGATAAATACACATCCCTTCAGTCGGCGGTTGTTTCGTCTGAGAGGATATTTGAAATAATGGATATCGAAAGTTACGAGGAGGATTTGTCGTCAGGCATTTCCTGCGGTAAAATAGCGGGAGATATTGAGTTTAAAAATGTATGGTTTGCGTATGAAAAAGAAAACTGGGTGCTGAGAGATGTCAGCTTCCGTATCCGTCCGGGGGAATCCGTTGCTTTTGTCGGTTCGACGGGATCAGGCAAAACAACTATAATAAACCTTATGGCAAGATTTTACGATATACAAAAAGGAGAAATATTAATTGACGGTGTAAACATAAAAAAATACAGGCTTGCAGATTTAAGAAGGAATATTGCCGTTGTACTGCAGGATGTGTTCCTTTTCACCGGTGATATTGCATATAACGTAAGGCTGAATAACCGGGAACTGACCAACAGCGATGTAATGGATGCGATTGAAACGGCCTGCGCTGCGCCTTTTGTCAGGTCGCTTCCAGATGGCATCCATACCGAAGTAAAGGAGCGGGGATGCACGTTCTCCGCCGGGCAGCGCCAGCTCATATCATTGGCAAGGGCTGTTGCGTTCAACCCGTCGGTGCTTGTTCTGGATGAGGCAACAGCGAGTATCGACACCGAAACGGAGGAACTCATACAGAAATCGATGGGCAAAGTTTCTTCAGGCAGGACATCCATTTTCATCGCGCACCGGTTGTCCACGATCAGGCAGGCAAATTGCATTTATGTGTTAGATCACGGAAGAATTGTGGAAAAAGGTGATCATGACACTCTTATGAATAAAAACGGCATATACCGGCATCTGGTTGAATTAAGCATTAATGAAGGAAATACCTGAGTGATTTTAGGAGGCAGGATGTACCAGGAAACAGTATTAAAAAACAACTTGACCATAGTTTATGAAAAAATACCTTTTGTGCGGTCGGTTTCGTTCGGATTATGGATTGGAGCGGGATCGAGATACGAAGCGAAGGAACAGAACGGGATTTCACATTTCATCGAACATATGCTTTTTAAAGGTACTAAAACAAGGACGGCTGAAGACATTGCAAAGACTATTGACAATATAGGAGGACAGATTAACGCGTTTACCGGGAAAGAATGCACATGTTTTTATACGAAAACGCTTGATGAAGATCTCGAAACTGCCATTGAGCTTATATCTGACATGCTTTTTAATTCGACAATTGAATACGCTCATATTGAAACCGAGAGGAAGGTGATTGCCGAAGAAATAAGCATGTATGAAGATTATCCCGAAGAGATGGTGCATGACATGCTCACCGAAGAAGTATGGAGCGGCAATTCACTCGGATATCCGATACTTGGAAGTTATTACTCGGTTGCCGGAATAACTAGGGACGATATTATCAATTATATGCGGAATTTTTATGTTCCTGAAAACAGTGTAATATCCGTTGCGGGCAATTTTGACGAGAAAAAGCTTGTGGAATTGATAGAGAAATATTTCGGAAACTGGCAGTCGCATAATTACTGTAAAATACACGCGTATAAACCGTGGTTCAACCGTAGCTTCAAAATAAAGAAGAAAGAAACTGAGCAGGTCCATATGTGTCTTGGTTTCCGTGGTTTAAAGCAGGGAGAAGAGAACCTGTATTCACTGCTTACACTGAACAATATACTCGGAGGGGGAATGAGCTCCCGCCTTTTCCAGAAAGTTCGGGAAGAACTGGGATTGGCATACTCGATATATTCTTATCCGACCGCTTACAGGGATGTCGGAATGTTTACGATATACGCGGCCTGCAGCCCGCAGCAGCATGATGAAGTAGTCCGGCATATAAGGGATGAAATAATCTCAATTACCCGGGAAAATATATCCGATTCCGATATTGAAAAGGCGAAAAACCAGCTTAAAGGCAGTTATATCCTTGGGCTTGAAAGCACAAGCAGCAGGATGAACAGCATGGGGAAATCACAGTTGATTTTGGGGAAAGTACGCACGCCCCAGGAGATTCTTGACAGTATTGATAAAGTATCAAGGGGCAGTATTTATGAAATAATCCGGTATGTTTTCAGGCCGGAACAAATGGGTATTTCGGCAATAGGAGACATTGACATAGGCAACGATATATTGGACAAAATTGCGTTTTAATATCGCCAGCGGGCTTTAATGCCTGCTTTTTTTTATTCGTTTTTTAAATATAGATTAAAAGGATTCTTCTTCGAACCGTTACATCAGTTGTTTAAATAATTTAAACAAGCACTTGAATCCCCTGCTCTTCATAGGATGAAATATATAAAATGAGTGCAGCCGGTTGAAATTGCGTTGCAATTTCTTCCATTGTTTTACGGCGGTTAACCGGACAATAAAAATTGATTTGCGGGGGTGTATCCGAATGCAGAAGCGAAAGTACCTTATTATCGGCGGAGATATGCGAAGCGTTTACCTTTCGGAGTTGTTGAAAAAGGAATATCACCGGGTTGAAATGTATGGTTTTGAAAAAAAATATCCCGATATGAAAAACAAAAATTTATCTCTGATGATTTCCGATACAAACGTAATAATCTGTGGAATACCGCTTGAGTCGGCGGGCGGGCTTGTAAACATGCCTTTTTCCGCAGAGGCTCTTCCGGTAAATGCGCTTATTGAAATGATATCGGGTGATGTGTTTTTTGTAGCGGGAAAAATAGAAAAGGATATAAGAGAACAGCTTGATGGTAAAGGAATAGCATATTTTGATCTTCTTGACAGGGAAGAAATGGCTGTGTTGAATGCGATTCCCGCCGCGGAAGGGGCGGTTGAGCTGATTATTAAAGCGATACCGGCTACAATTCATAACAGCAGGATACTTATTCTCGGTTTTGGCAGAATCGGAAAGGTTCTTTCAAAAATATTGCACGGCTTCGGAGCCGAAGTCTGGATCGCGGCAAGAAAATATTCCGACCTGAGTTGGATAGAGGTTTACGGTTATAAACCGGTGCATATTAAAGATTTGGAAAGCTACGCAACCGATATGGACGTTATTGTAAACACAATACCGGTCAGGATGCTTACGGCCGATATCCTTAACAAAATACGTCCGGACTGCTACCTTTTGGATCTTGCCTCAAAACCCGGCGGAATTGATTTTACGCATGCGGAAAAACTGGGCTTTAAGGTGGATTGGGCACTGAGCCTGCCCGGTAAAGTCGCACCTTTAACGGCCGCTGAAATAATAAAAAGGACGATAGACAATGTATTTCAGGAAGGGAGCTTTACGAAATGATTATTTCAGGGAAAAAAATAGGTTTCGGACTTACCGGTTCGTTCTGCACCCTTGAAAAAAGTCTTGTTCAGATGGAAAAGCTCGCATTTCTCGGTGCCGATATTTTTCCAGTATTATCATATATCGTTTCAACAACCGATACGCGTTTCGGGACGGCGGAATATTTCAAAAAAAGGATTGAGACAATAACGGGAAAAAAGTGTATAGCAAGAATTGTCGATGCGGAGCCGATAGGACCTGAAAAACAACTCGATCTGATGGTGGTATTGCCGTGTACCGGAAATACTCTTGCAAAGCTTGCGAACGGCATAACCGATACGCCCGTGACAATGGCTGTAAAGGCCCAATTGAGAAATGACATGCCCGTCCTTTTGGGTATCGCGACAAATGACGGTTTGGGCGCCAACGGCAAAAATATAGGTCTGCTGCAGAACACGAAAAACATCTATTTTGTGCCGTTCCGTCAGGATGATCCGGAGAAAAAACACAATTCAATTGTTTGCCGAATGGATTTGTTTATTCCGTCGGTCGAAGCCGCTCTTAAAAGAACCCAGATCCAGCCGGTTATCACTTGACAGCGCTTAAGCGTGCCGCCCGTCGTCGCCGAAATCACCCGAGCCACCCGCTGAGTTTTGTCAAGACACTGTTCAAACGCAAATAGAACTATTGTGCAATAACGGAAACTATAGCGGAATGAAGCGTAGAGATATATAGTCAGAGAGAGGATAAGCAAGTCGACTGTTTGAGCAAAAATGCTTCTTGCAAAAAATATTTTATAGCATTTTTGCGAGTTTCGACTTGCCCGAGCTGAACTATATAGCTCTAGCAAATGAAGCTCCTTGTTGACGTTATTGTACAATAGTTCAGGAAGTAAAATGTATAGCATTATTTCCGCGGGTCCTGACTCGGGTGTTTCGTTTCCTTGGGCGACAAAGCACATACCACCAACACGCTTCCGTTCCTGTACTGATTTCACACAGAGGTCTCCATATACAGGGTCGCTCAATAACCCGCTCCACAGTTGCCTATAGGCAGCAGGGCGTTGAAGTGTGTCGCCCGTCGTCACCGAAATCACCCGAGCCACCCGCTGGGTTATTGCATTATTCCCGCGGGTCCTGGCTCTGGTCTTTCGTTTACTGGTACGGCAAAGCAAATAACGGAAACTATTGCTTCACCCGATATTACCACTTGTCGGTTTTTTGGGTGTATGATAATCTAAAAATGAAGTCTGCAAATGATTAATGAGTCATAAATTATCTCCGGAGGTAAAAATTGGGCGGTACAAAAAAACCGATGTATATCACAATTCCCGGGCTCGATGATGGGATAACGCTAAAGGCAATCTTCACAACCCGGTTCGGCGGGGTCAGCAGTCCGCCTTATGATACGCTGAATCTTAGTTTTCAGCGTGATGACGACAGAAATAATGTGATTGAGAATTACAGACTGCTCTCAAATGAAACGGGAATACCTCCGGATCATATGGTGCTGACCTGGCAGGTCCATGGTGACAAAATAAGTATGGTTGATAAAAGCCACTGTGGCATGGGCCTGGTCAGGGAACATGAACTAGGATACACCGACGGCCTTATTACCGCTGAAAAAAATATAGCTTTGGTAACGATTCATGCCGACTGTGTTCCTGTATACCTGTACGACCCGGTTAATAGCGTTATAGCGCTTGTCCATTCCGGGTGGAGGGGGACGCTTTTGAATATTGCCGCGAAAGCTATAAAGTTGATGAAAGGCAGATATAATTGCAAGGCCGGCAATATTATCGCCGCTGTGGGCCCGCATATTCGAAAATGCTGTTTTGAAGTACGGAATGATGTGTATGATATATTCCTGGAAAAATTTCCGTATTATTCTTATTTATTTGAACCATATGGCAACAATTACAGGATCGACCTGGAAGGGATCATAACCCGAACACTTATCGCTGAAGGCCTGGATACGCGTAATATACATGATATCAAACGATGCACGGTTTGCGAAAAAGGATTGTTTTTTTCGCATAGGGGCGGTCATGGAAATACCGGTGCCGGAGCAGCGGTTTTAATGATGGTAGGATGAGGTTTATTGAATGAAAAAATACAAAAGAATCATTTTTCATATTATTATTTTGTTTACTGTTATAATCTTAACCGGCTGTGAAATGAAAGAGGTTTTTGGAGAGGGACCTGTTGTCCCTGTTACGGTTACGCCGACGCCTTCCGCGGATAAGCAGTTCAGGATTGTCGATTCAGGCCCGAATTACGGCGGCAGTCTTATCCTTCCCGCAAGCGGGGAAATTGACTCATTGAACCCTTATTTTACAAAAAATCGCCATGTTATATACATTGCCTCTTTTATTTATGAATCCCTTTTTGTAAATTCCGGAGAGAATGATATTGAACCGTGGCTTGTTGCCGATTGGGATCACGAAGGATTTTTGACATGGGAATTTACTCTTAAGGAAAATGTTACCTTTCACGGCGGGCAGGAATTTACCGCCTATGATGTCAGGCATACGCTCAGGGTTATCGAAAATTCGGATAGTCCCTTTTATTATACCGATATCCTGAATGATATAGAAGAATTTGAAATAATCAGCAGGATGCGGTTTATTATTAAGCTTAAAAAGCCCGATACGTCTTTTATAAAAAAGCTTGTCTTTCCGATATTGTCGCAGAGCGCTGAATTTCAAAATCAAGATATTGTATCGGGAACCGGTCCGTTTTGTTTCGAAGGAATGGATGAAATTACGGTTAGTCTGAAAAAGAATGACAACTGGTGGTATGAGGGCCTGCCATACTTCGATTCGGTTATTTTCAGGATCATGCCTGAAAATAAAATTATTGACGCGTTTCAGAACAATGAAATAGATATTGCGTTTGTCAAGAATATTGATTTTTCAAAATTAAGGTACAGAACGAATCTTGAGTATCAGGTCTATCCTGATAACGAGTTTAATTTACTTTATGTAAACCCAAAGAGCCTATTTGGAAAAGAAAACAGGCAAGAAGCTCTTTTTCGATATATAGCATATCGTATTCATGATATAAACCTGGAGGAGGTACAGTATTTTGAACAATACGGCGGAGGATTTATCAACGCCGATGAATTCAGAGATGAGCTTATTAATTCAGGTCTACAGTGGAACAGGGACAAAAAAGTGTTTATTGAAAACGGAAGAGCTTTGAGTACTTTGTATGTGCTGGTTCCTGAAAGGGATATGCAGAAGCTGCATACTGCAAACTTTATCGTTAACATTCTTGAGGACGTCGGTATCCCTGCTGCTATCAGAACCAATACGCCGCAGAATGTAATCCGGGCGATACGGAACGGAAACTATGATCTGTCTCCTGTTACGCAGGAATTAAAGCCTTGGGAAAGTTTAGATGACGCATTAAGAAGAATGCAGGATGAATTGGGCTATGGAAAAGAGCATTCTTATATTCTGCCCCTATATCGCAATCAACAGGCTACCCTTTTTAAAAATTACATTCGCGGTGAAAAGAAGTCAAGCTTTTGGAACCCGTATTATGGTTTTCATGCCTGGTACATGCCGTTGTTTGAAAGAGGGGAATAGCGGGTGATAATGCATGGATTTATCAATTGCCGATAAATTTGTAAAATTATGTCCTATAAGAGAAAGCGATGCTTCTCTTATAAACCGGTGGTATCACGAGGTTGAATCTTTCAGATACGCAGCCGGCGGAAAAAAACCTGAAGAAATCCTTAAACAAACGAAACAGCGCTCCCGACTTTCTTTTGTGTCAGGCATATACCGTACCGGTGACAATACCTGCATAGGGTTGATCACCGGTGAGTTTAAAACAGTCTCCGAACCGCTGCTGTGGATTAAGACCATTTTTATCGATACGTGCTGGCGAAGGAAGCGTTACGGGACTATGGCCCTGCAGCTATTGTTCCGGTATTCGCGTGAAGTTTACCAGGCAGAACGCGCTTATGTTTCCGTGTATAACGGAAATGCCGGGGGAATGGCTTTTTGGAAAAACTGCGGTTTTTCCCGCGTTAAGGTTTTAAAAGCGGCAGACGCTGACGGCGATGATGTCATAGTAATGGAAAAGGTTATAGGATTATGAAAAGACCGGCGCTTCACGCAGCAATTGCGTTAATAGCGGGAATTGCCGTTTCCTGGTATATAAAACAGGTAGTTGTTGTCGTTCTCGTTTTTTTTATTCTGATTGTGCTGTATTTTTACTCGGTTAAAAAAGAAATACGTGCTTTTAGAAATCTTCTTCTTTGGAATGTTTTTTTTCTTTTGGGATACGTTAATTTTGCCGCCCGGTATACATTTATGCTGATGCCTGTCCGTCAGCACTATGATGCCGAAGTTATTGTCAGGGGTTATATTTGCGATTATTACCGGGCCGACGATAAAAAATCGGTTATAAACCTGTTTGCCGAGTCGGCGGAAAAGGACGGCATGAACGTAAATATACGGCGAAATATCCGTATTAACGTGTATAATGCAAAAAATGATAATGACTTCAGGCCAGGCAGGCATGTTCAAATAAGCGCGGTGCTGAACAAACCTGCGAGGGCGAGAAACCCCGGCGGGTTTGATTATGCCGCTTACCTGTTTTCGAAAAGGTTTGCCGCATATGCGTCCGTGGACGCCGACGATATATTTTTCAGTAAAGAAATGAAAAGACTGCCCGTTAAAACTTT
Source organism: Clostridiales bacterium DTU069 (assembly GCA_001512485.1). GTDB lineage: Bacteria > Bacillota > Clostridia > DSM-8532 > DSM-8532 > DTU069. The sequence goes on from LFRV01000079.1 coordinate 47,976, forward strand.
TAGCGTCAATGCCCGGAACTATATCAACGGAGCTCTTTACAACACGCTTTCGGCAGAAAAGGCGGCGCTTATGTCAGCAATGCTTACAGGTTCGAAGGACAGCCTTGACGTAAATATCGAAAATGCTTTCAGGGCATCGGGATTAATGCATTTATTGGCAGTTTCGGGCACGCATATAGCTTTTCTTTTGTTCCCCGTACTGTGGCTTTTCCGGGCACTGGGCTTTAACCGCAGGGCCGCGGCAATCGCATCAATACCTCTTATAATTGTTTACTGTGTAATAACAGGGTTTACAGCTTCGGTTCTGCGTGCTTCGATTATGGCTGTTATTGTACTCGTTGGGAAAATACTGGACAGAAAGGCCGAATTGATTAACTCGATTGCGATTGCGTCATTATTGATACTTATTGTGAACCCTTTCATGCTTTTTGATTCCGGTTTCCAGTTGTCAGTCGGTGCCGCGTCGGGTTTGGGAATTTTATATAAACGGGTTTTCGGCTGCATTCCGGACAAAACACCGTTGTTTATACGCAAAGCGGTATCAGGTACAATAGCGGCCCAGGCCGGTATACTGCCTGTTATCGCAAGATATTTCAGCAAACTGTCTGTTATATCCGTTCTGTCAAACCTGTTTGTTGTTCCGCTTACCGGTGCGGCGATGGTTTTCGGTTTTATTGTCGTAATACTTTACGGCATTTATGATATGCTTGCCGTATACGCGGGCTTTGTCCTCCAGTCGATACTGCATGTTATTCTGGTCGTTGCCGACACTTTCGCATCGATACCGTGGGCTGAAATACACGCGCACCATTGGAGATTGTCCTGGTGCGTGATTTATTATGCTTTCCTTGTTGTTTCAGGTGTTTACGGTCTCGCTTTTTTTATCAGGTACAGAAAGGGTGTTGCCGCTGCCGCTTTTGTGATAGGAGCCGTTCTTGTTATACAGGGGTTTGTTCCGGGTAATTTGAAACTCGTATTTATCGACGTCGGGCAGGGTGACAGCGCGCTGATCCGTTCGCCTGAAGGTAAATACATACTTGTTGACGGCGGCGGTTCATACAGTGAAAAAGAAACAGGTTATACAGGCCGGCAGGTTCTTATTCCGGTATTGATGCATGAAGGTGTTTCAAGGCTCGATCATGTTATTGTGAGCCACGCGCATGCCGATCATATGTCCGGCGTTTTGACGCTTATCGGCCTGTTCCCTGTGAAATCTGTCGGTTTGCCTTTCTATTCCGGTGTATATGAGGATTTTTCCGAACTCATAAATGCATGTAATGAAAAAAATATTGAAATACGGTTATATAAACGCGGGGATACTGTCAGGATAGACAGCAAGACGGAATTTATCATTATGAACCCGGACGAAGATATTAATTACAAAGGTAACCTGAATAACTCGTCGCTGTCGGGCATGCTTTGCTATAAACAGTTTCGTGTTCTTTTTACAGGGGATATCGAAGGTGAGGTCGAATACTCGTTTTTGTCCGGAAACGATGAAGTTGACTGCAGTGTTTTAAAGGTAGCGCACCACGGAGGGAAAAATAGTACATCGGATCAATTTCTTAAACGGGTAAACCCTGAGGCCGCTGTTATCAGTGTGGGATCGAACAGCTTCGGTCACCCTTCCCGGGAAGTTCTGGACAGGCTGTATTCAGCAGGCGCAAAGGTTTACATAACAAAAAAGCACGGAGCGGTCGTTGTTACCGGAAACGGGGTTAAATACCGGATAAAGACATGGCTTAAGGACGACAGGTTTACATTTTTGTTTGAAAATGATAGGCTAAATTAGAGGTTCGCGATGGTGCAATTCTTTAAAAAATCAGGAGCTTTTATCCTTTTAGGCAGGTATAAACCGTAAAGGGGTGCCGGATATATATTTCTGTTCGGTGAATTGAGATGGAAATGAAGGATTTAAAAAGACAGCTTAAAGAGAATAAAATTGGAAAGCTTTATTTGCTGACCGGTCCGGAGCAATTCCTTATCAGGTATTATGAGAAGGAAATAGTGAACAAACTTATGGATGAAAACAGCAAGGCTTTCAATTATACCGTCATAGGCGATAAAACATCAATAAACAAGCTTTCCGACGCCGTTTCGACATTTCCCGCTTTTTGCGAGCGCCGTGTTGTGGTTGTGAAGGACAACTCGTTGGCTAAAGGAAACGGGGAAAAAGAATGGAATGCGTTTTTTGAATCCCTTCCCGATTATATATGCCTCATCTTTGTACTCAATGAGGTTGATAAAAGGACGGCTTTTTACAAATCAATCTCAAAGCATGGTTTTGTTGTCGAATTCAAAAGGCAGGAAGAAGATGCGCTCGTAAAATGGGTAATGAATGTTTTTTCATCTTATGGAAAACATATCGGAAAACCGGAAGCAGTTTTTTTTGTAGATATGCTTGAACCGGATATGACGCTGTTGATGCTTGAAATTAATAAGGTTGTAAGCTATCTTGGCGACAAAACTGCTGTTTCGCGTGAAGATATCCTGAATATCGTTACAAAAAGCGTAAAAACAAAAATATTCGATTTGACGGACGCTGTTTCGCGGAATCAAACGGCGAATGCCATACGTATTATAGATGATTTGCTACAAAACAAAGAACCTGTCCATTTTATTCTCGCGATGCTCAGCCGTCATCTGGGAATACTTATGAAAATCAAGAAACTCGAAGAAAAAAGAGTCCCGCAATCCGAGATGGCAAAAATAGCTGGTGTTCCGTCATTTATCATAGGAAAAACGCGAAAACAGGCATCGTCTTTTACGACAGACGCGTTAAAACAGTTAATCCGTGAATGCATGGAAACGGATCTGGCGATTAAATCCGGCAAAATGAATCCAAGGCTTGCCCTTGAGTTATTTGTTATAAAATGGAAGCAGCTTGCCGTTTCTGCTTCCCGTAAATAGGAGTGATTGAGATGAAATCATACAGAAAAGAACTATGGTTTGATATTCCTAAGAGGAGAATGTTTATAAACATAACTCCCGATGTAAACGCTTGCTTAAAGGAAAGCGGAATAAAAGAAGGATTGGTGCTTGTAAACGCGATGCATATCACAGCAAGCGTATTCATTAATGATGATGAGAGCGGTTTGCACGAGGATATTGAAAGATGGCTTGAAAAGCTTGCGCCCGAGAAACCTCACAGTCAATATGCTCATAACGGATATGAGGATAACGCCGACGCTCATTTGAAAAGAACAATAATGGGCCGTGAAGTGGTTGTGGCTGTTACCAATGGGAAACTGGATTTTGGCCCGTGGGAACAAATCTTTTACGGTGAGTTCGACGGCATGAGGAGAAAAAGGGTCCTTGTTAAAATTATAGGCGAGTAAGCACACGAACCAGAGGTCTCCATATCCCGGGTCGCTCATTAACCCGCTCTACAGTTACCTGTGGGCAGCAGGGCTTCGAAGCATGTCGCCCGTCGTCACCGAAAAAACCCGAACCAGAGCCGCGTACCCACCGGAACGCGGCAGCAATGCCTCGACCCGTTAACCACCCGCTGCGTTACTGCTTGTTCTGAGGAACTATTGTACAATAACGGAAACTATAGCGGAATGAAGCTTAGAGATATACTGTCAGAGCGAGGACAAGCAAGTCGACTGTCTGAGCAAAAATGCTTCCTGCAAAAAATATTTCAAAGCATTTTTGCGAGTTTCGACTTGCCCGAACTGAACTGTATAGCTCTTGCAAATGAAGCTCCTTGTTGACGTTATTGTACAATAGTTCGAAAAGCAGTTTCTGTACATTAAACTCGCGGGTCCTGGTTCGGGTATTTCGCAAAACACATCATTTCACAGTAATGTTGGACAATCTCCCTGGTAAGAAAAACAGAATAAATCAGCGGTGATTATGGTAAAGCTATTTATAACGGAAAAAACCGATTCCCGCCCGGGCAATTTAATAAGATTGTTTTAAATGACGGGTTACGGAGAAAATAGAATAACTGCCGGGAGAGACAATGGAAAACAGATTATTTAAATTAATCATTTTTCTTATTATCACAATTATTATTTTAGTCTCGCCAGGGTCCTGGAATACCGGGAATAACATAAAAATTACAGAAGCTGTTCCGACTCCTTCGGATACCGGTTCTTTTCTAATTGGCGGCAGGAGCGCGGTTATTACAGTTGAAGGGTCCACTTCGGCGGCTGTTTTGCTTGAGGTATTGGCGGAAGCGTTCATGGAAAAAAATCCGGATATAAAGGTTGAAATCATGGCAAACGGTACAAATGCCGCAATTAAAGCGGTCCGGAATAACAACGCGGATTTGGGCATGGTTTCGAGGCATCTGAAAACAACTGAAAAAACGCCCGGGATGAAAGAGCTTATAATAGCGTGGGATGTGCTTGCCGTTGTTGTAAACCCGGAAAATCTTATAAAAAATCTCCAAAGAGAACAGGTTTTGGGTATTTACAGCGGCAAAATTACAAACTGGAGCACTGTTGGGGGAACTGACATACCGGTACATGTCATCAGCCGCGAGGAGGGTTCGGGGACATATCAGGCTTTTCAATCGCTTGCCGGCATTGAAAAAGTTACGCCGGGCGCGCAGGTGACGGACGGGAACGGTTCAATGCTCGAAGGAGTCGCCGGAAAAACAAATGCAATCGGATATGTCTCAATGGGGTTTATTAATAACCGGGTAAAAGTAATATCAATTGACGGCATTTACCCGACAAAAGAGAATGTCTTAAACAATTTATATACGCTTAAAAGACCTTTGTCTTTAATTTACAATGAGTATCGGGGAAAAACAGAAACAGATAAATTTATCGCGTTTATACACAGTGAAGAAGCCAGGAGCTTAATTTCAAAAAACTATATTCCGGCCGAATAAATTCTCACCGGATTCATGCAATGATTCTTAAAATGAAGATATCCGCCTCTCTTTATGTTCCAAAAGCATGTCAATAAGGGAAATAGTTCTTATAAGCAGATACGCTCATATAATAATTTAGGCCTGCTGAAAAGTTTGCGTTCGGTTGAGCATGCCGTTATTGCCGGAATATATATGAAAGGATGGGACAGGCTTTTGACAAGGATAACAAGCAGAAAGTGGGAAAGGGCGGCAGAGGTGATTTTTCTGTTAAGCGCTCTTATTTCCGTCTTTTCGCTGGCCGCTATTACTGTTTATTTATTTGCCAGGGGCTTTCCTGCAATTCGAAAAATCGGGGTTATAAATTTTATGTTTGGGATGCAATGGAATCCTGCCGCAGATAATCCGTCATACGGCATATTCCCGATGATTTACGCTTCTGCTGCCGGTACCGCCGGAGCTGTTTTTTTGAGCGTTCCGGCAGGACTTTCCTCCGCTGTTTTGCTTGCTGCCGTCGCGCCTTCTTCGCTGGCAAAATTCATAAGGCCGTGTATCGATCTGCTCTCGGGTATTCCGTCGGTAGTATACGGGTATTTCGGGCTTACGGTAATAGTGCCGTTAATATCGGAGTACCTCGGCGGGCCGGGAAACAGCTTGCTCGCAGTTATAATTCTGCTGGCGGTTATGATTCTTCCGACAATAATAAAAATTTCCGAAAATTCATTACGCGCCGTGCCTGTCGAAATTATTCAGGGTTCTTACGCGTTAGGTGCTACAAAAATCGAAACTGTTTTTAAGGTAATGATTCCTGCGGCAGGTCCCGGAATTCTTTTATCGATTGTTCTGGGTATCGGGCGTGCTGTCGGGGAAACAATGGCGGTAATCCTCGTCTGCGGAAACGCGGTTCAAATACCGCGTTCCGTTCTTGATATGGTACGGCCAATGACTGCAAATATCGCGCTTGAGATGTCATATGCCGATCCGTTCCATGAGCGTGTTCTTTTTGGGACAGGCATTGTCCTTTTTATGTTTATATCCGCTTTAAATGTCGTTATTAACGTTCTGTCGGCGCATATAACGGGACAGAAGGTTTCCCCGCATTCAAAGCGTGTTGCAAAACCGGCAGAGATCAAAAACGTACAGCGAAATTTGCCGAACAATTTCCTAAGTTAACAGGGAGTTTAATATATATGCCGTATTGGAGAAAATACAGGGACTATACGATAAAAACTATTGTTTGGATTTTTGCTTTGGCTGCGCTCGGTTTTTTATTCTGGATTTTGTCCGACCTGGTTGTTAAAGGTCTGCCAAATATAACTCTTGATTTTATTACAGGCGAATATAATGAATATAAAGGAATTAACGGCATTGCTCCTATGATAGTCACGACAATTTGGATAATATCCGTTACATTGATTGTTTCAGGTCTTATAGGCGTGTTTGCCGCCATTTATCTTGCGGAGTATTCAAGACCGGGGCCAATCGTGCGGTTTATCCGTTTCGCTTTGGACAACCTCGCCGGAATACCATCAATTATTTACGGGCTTTTCGGCTACGTTTTTTTTAAAAACATGATGAAACTGGGTTTTTCAATACTTTCAGCGTCATTGACACTTACTATTATGGTGCTACCATTTATTATCGGAAGTACCGAAAACGCGTTAAGAGAGGTAAACCGCCTTTATCGGGACGGAAGCCTTGCGCTCGGAGCCACAAAACTACATACGGTTATGAATATAATCCTTCCCTGCGCGGCGCCCCGGATTATTACGACGATGCTTCTGACCGTGGGAAGGATTGCCGGTGAAACCGCGGCCGTATATTTTACCGCGGGAACCGTATACCGGTATCCGGAAGGAATAATGAGTTCAGGCCGTACACTTTCGGTACATATATACATGCTTGCGAAGGAAACGGGAAGACGCGGCGAAACCTATGCGTCGGCATTACTGCTTGTCATTTTCATTTCGCTGATTCATTTTATTGTTAATGCCGCTTTACGGGCGATAAACGCAAAGAGAATATGACTAATGCCTGTAACAATTTCTGCCGCCGGGTTACCGGATAAAACCTGCTGATCAAAAAGCGGGAGGTGAACGAACTGTCAGGAATAAACCAAAACGCTAAAAGCAAGATAATTGTGAGAGGGCTTAATACATATTTTAACGGGTTCCATGCCTTGAAAGACGTAAATATTGAAATACCCGCAAATGCAATTACGGTCTTAATCGGACCGTCCGGATGCGGGAAATCGACTTTTCTGAAAACGCTGAACAGGATGAACGAGCTTGAACCGGGCTGCAGGACAACCGGTACCGTTATTCTCGACGGGATTGATATATTTCACGGCATTGACGCGGTTGAGCTAAGGAAAAAAGTTGGGATGGTTTTTCAAAAGCCGAACCCCTTTCCAATGTCAATATATGATAATGTAGCATACGGTCCAAAAATTCACGGGATAAGAAAGAAAACCATTCTGGAGAAAATTGTGGAGGAAAGCCTTCGCAAGGCTGCGTTATGGAATGAGGTTAAGGACCGGCTGAAGAAGAGCGCGGAAAGTCTTTCGGGAGGACAGCAGCAGAGGCTTTGCATTGCAAGGGCGCTTGCGGTGAAACCCGAAGTATTGTTGATGGACGAACCGACTTCATCACTTGATCCTGTTTCAACGGAGAAGATTGAGCAATTGTGCAGTTCTCTGAAAAAAGAATACACTATAATAATCACGACTCATAATATCCAACAGGCTGTACGTATATCTGACAGCGCTGCTTTTTTTCTTAACGGGACAATAATTGACTCCGGCTTACCCGAAAAGATACTGAGATATCCTAAAGACAGGAGAATCCGGAGCTTCGTTTCTGTTATATAAATAACATTTCAGACGTTTATTTTTCGAACTATTGTACAATAACGAAAATAAGGGCATTATTTGCAATTCATGCTGACCCATTGCATTTTTTTATTTTTGTTTGTATTATTAAATCGACGGGGAACGGTTAAAATAATACTGCCTTGAGTCAAACAGGAGATGAGGTTATGAAATTTAGATATATCAGGGATTTGTCAATTCAGTTTTTATTGGGATGCACATTAACGAATTGGATAAAATTAATTTGGCAGAACAGGGATAAGCCTATATACTGGAAAAGCTTGCCGAAGTTTATATATATAACAATTGTGATTATTTTATTAACGCCGGTACGGCTTATTGAAAGACTGTTATTTGATATAAAAATTAAAAAAACAAAGATAACATTGGATCCTGTTTTTGTTTTAGGCCATTGGAGAAGCGGTACAACTTTCCTTGTCAATATGCTTTCACAGGACGAGCAGTTCGGTGTAACTAACGCCATCCACTGCTTTACCCCTAACATGTTTTTATGCTGCTATAAAGCGCTCGATTGGCTGTTGAAAAGGATTCTTCCGAAAAAAAGGCACATGGACGATGTTCCTCTTGACACAACCTCTTCACAGGAGGAAGAGTTTGCGATAGCTAACATGTCGACGCTGTCTAACTATCATTTCTGCCTGTTTCCAAGGAACAGGTTCAAGTATCAGAAGTATGCGACTTTCCAAAATATGAGCGAAGAAGAAATTACGGAGTGGAAAAACAAATACCTGTATATTCTGAAAAAGGTTACATACCAGCTTAAAGGGAAGAGGCTTTTGTTGAAGAGCCCGACAAATACCAGCAGGATAAAGCAGCTTCTTGAACTGTTTCCAAACGCAAAATTTATCCATATATGCAGAAACCCATACAAGGTTTACATTTCCACAAGGAAGCTGTATAATAATTTCTTCCCTGTGTTTGAACTGCAGGAACGGATTCCGGAAGAGGAATCCGAGGAATGCCAGTTTGAAATATATGAAAACATGTATAAAAAATATTTTGAAGAAAGGTATTTAGTACCTGAAGGCAATTTGGTAGAAGTACGCTATGAAGATGTCGTGAAGAATCCGTTGAAGTACGTCGAAAAAATATACAGGGAGCTTGGATTAGAGGGATTTGAAAAAGCAAAACCGGCTATTGAGAAATACATCGAGTCGCAGAAAAACTACAAGCCGAATAATCATTACCTCGATCCAAGGCTAAAGGAAAAAATATCACAAAGGTTTGATTTCACATTCAAAAAATGGGGTTATCCTAAAGCCTGACCGGACCGAAACCCGTCTCAAACTTGTATTACCGCGGAAATATGAAAGAAAGCGCGTTGCTTTTTCCGGAGGATATAATGCAGTTGATTGAAAGTTCCCGGAACAAAACCATAAAATATATTTTTTCCCTGAAAAACAAAACAAACAGAAGAAAACAGCAAAGTTTTCTGATTGAAGGATTCAGGTTTGTCCGCGAGGCTCTTTTATCCGGTATAAAGGTTGAGATAATTTGTTTTTCAACAGAAACAGGCGACGAGAGCCGTAAAGAAATACAAACATTAACAAACAAAGAAATAAAATATATCCTCGTTCCTCCCGCTTTGTTCGCCCGTCTTTCCGAAACCGATACGCCGCAGGGAATACTGGCAGTGGCAGATATCCCTGACAGTACGTTATATTCGATATACCGTAAAGGATTTCGCGGTGTTTTAATGGATTCGGTCCAGGATCCCGGTAATGCCGGCACTATAATACGTTCCGCGCATGCGCTGGGGTTTGATGCGGTCATTACGACGAAAGGCGCCGTTGATATTTATAACGGAAAAGTTCTGAGATCTACGGCAGGTTCCGTTTTTCACATCCCTGTCGTGGACGGTGTTGAAGATGAAGAGGTTTTCCGGTTTTGCAAAGAACACGATATAAGGATTATTACGACCGGGCTTAATGAAGGGAAACCGTGTTATGAATGCGACCTGAGCGGGGATTTTCTGCTCGCAATAGGGAATGAGGGAAGAGGTGTATCGGAAAAAATAAAGCAAATGAGTCTGGCATCCGCTTTTATACCTATGCCTGGAGGCGCGGAATCGTTAAACGCGGGTGTGGCGGCGTCAATTATTATGTATGAGAGCAACCGCCAGAGATTTTCGGTTTAAATGCCCGTTGTTTTAGCAAGACCTTTTCCGTCCTGTCTGTTTGCGGCACGGCTTTGTATGTATTTCATAATTTATTGTTGTTGAGGGTGTTATATTTTTACTATGTGAGTCTTGAAAATAAGGGAAAAATAATATAGAATGAAAAAAAGATTGTTATTTTGTTAACGATGACCTCGAAAGGTCAAAATCAATACTATACTGACAGGAGGAGAAAGAATATGGCTGTTAAAATTGGTATTAATGGTTTTGGTAGAATCGGACGTCTTGTGTTAAGGGCTGCTATGAAGAGAGCGGACGTCCAGGTAGTGGGAATTAACGATCCTTTTATTGATTTGGACTACATGCAGTATATGCTCAAATATGATTCCGTGCATGGGAAATATAAAGGTGAAATTAGTTCAAAGGATGGAAAACTGGTAGTTGACGGGCAGGAAATTGCCGTATTCGGGGTAATGGATCCGAAGGATATCGATTGGAAAAGCTGCGGAGCCGAATATATTGTCGAATCAACCGGTGTTTTTACAACAATCGACAAAGCTTCCGCACATCTTGACGCAGGTGCAAAGAAAGTTGTTATCAGCGCACCGTCAAAAGA